>JBGPNR010000236.1:0-3937 GCA_041487635.1 Candidatus Udaeobacter sp.
ATCCGCGCGAACTGACGATTGAAGTGAAGCAAGCGTTAGAGCGTCTTGCAAACGCTGGCATTCCATTGGGAAACCAAAGCGTGCTCCTCGCTGGTGTGAACGACGATCTCGAAACGATGAAAACGCTCGTGCACAAGCTTCTCATGTGCCGGGTGCGCCCTTATTACATCTACCAATGCGACCTCATCAACGGATCATCGCACTTGCGCACCTCGGTCGCAAAAGGGATCGAGATCATCGAGGGTTTGCGCGGCCACACCACGGGTTACGCCGTGCCGCAATTTGTTATCGACGCTCCCGGTGGCGGCGGGAAGGTGCCGATTAATCCCGGCTACGTCCTCTATCACGACAACGAAAAAATCGTGATCCGCAATTACGAAGGCGAAATCTTCGAGTACCCGGAAACTGGAAACGAGAACGTCCAGTTTGCGCCGCAGCGCGAGTATCACGACGAGTACCTGTATTCCTAATCCACCGTCGTTCCGCTCGTACTCGAGAATGGAGCGGCTGGGGAAGCCGCGACATAGACGGGTAAGGCCGGAGGCTGAGCGAACGGGAAGTGAGCGAATCAAATCTCTGACTTTGCCCCTGTGTGCTGCTGCCTCAGGGCGCCTGTTTCGTAATTTCTTTTCTTGCCGTTTGTTGTGTAAACTTTAGGCTTGCGTATTAAAGGTCGCGCCGTATAAAGTCCGCACCTCGGTTTCTTCGTCACACAATTGTCACCTAGTCTTTTTTATGAACCAACGTTTAATTTCGGAAATTGGCCGCACTCAAAGGCTTGAGATTATTAACTCGCTCAAGCGCACCAGGGGAATGTCTGTCAACGAGCTCGTGGAAAGAATGAGCATGAGCTACATGGGCATCAAGCAGCATTGCATCACTCTTCACCGCGACGGTTATCTGGACACCTGGCGTCGGCCGCAAAGAATGGGCCGGCCGGAGATGGTCTATCGGCTGACGCGTCGGAGCCACGATCTGTTTCAGGCCGACAGTCACCAATTCACTATGGACCTCTTGAAAGCGGCCGAGGAAATCTACGGACCAAACGCACCGGAAAAGCTCCTCTACAACGTTTTCAAAAAGAAGACCGCGGCCCTCAAGGCCAAGGCTAAGGGAGACACCGTCGCGGAACGCGCGAAGTGGCTCGCTCATTTCCGTGATGGCGAAGGCTACATGGCCCAATTCATCAACAGCAAGGAGGGTGGGCTACGAATTCTTGAATGTCATTCCCCCATTCTAAATTTGCTGGAGCATTATCCGATCATCGGGAGGTTCGAGCAGGACATGTTCGAAGCCGTACTCGGCACGCGTGTTCGCCGGCAAGTGATTCGCAACTCGGGGCTGTACGAGTGCGCGTTTCAGTTTTCGCTGTAGGGGCGATTTGATCGATGGCAGGGAGGGACGGTGGGTCGTCTCCTTCGGCGCGACCGGCGGTCGCGCTCCACCGAATCGATTGAATAAGTAGCTCGATTTGCTCTTTCGCGCCTTCTGAATCTCGGTTGATTGGATGGCGAATGGCTCGGACCTTTCCATCTGTTGTCATCGAGAACCTGCAGCCGCTGCTCGACGGCGGGCATTATCCGATAAAGCGCATCATTGGCGAGGATCTGGCCGTTGAAGCGGACATTTTTAAGGATGGACACGACGTCGTGGCCGCCGTTCTGAAATGGCGCGTCCTCGGGAAACGGGCATGGAGGGAAACGCCGATGAATTTCGTCGATAACGATCGTTGGCGCGGGGTCTGCACAATCTATGACGAGGCCATTCACGAATACACCGTAGAGGCATGGACGGACACGTTTCGAAGTTGGCAAAGCGCGTTCGCAAAAAAATTTGAGGGTGGCATCTCCGATCTGCGAAGCGAAGCATTGGAAGGCTCGGCCATAGTGGAATCTGCCGCGAAGCGTGCACGGGATCGAGCGGATCGCGAGCGGCTGCTGGAATTTTCCGAACAAATCTCGAAGGGCGCAAATTCAGAAATTTATGCCATCGCACAATCCCCTGAGTTGGAGGTGCTGATGGCAACCTATCCGGACCGCTCCGACGCGACGCAGTATGTCCCCGCTCCCCAGGTCGTTGTTGATCGACAAGCGGCGTTGTTCGGGGCTTGGTACGAATTTTTTCCGCGCTCGGCAGAAGGCCACGGCGATCGCGGTTCGACTTTGCGCGATTGTTTGCCGCGGGTCGACGATGCAAAGGCGATGGGTTTCGACGTCATTTATCTTCCGCCGATTCATCCCATTGGTCACACGAATCGCAAAGGACGGAACAACTCGCTCACCTGCGAACCGGACGATCCGGGTGTGCCATGGGCGATTGGCAGCGAGGCGGGCGGACACAGGGCACTCGAGCCTTCGCTCGGGACGCTGGCCGATTTCGACTGGTTTCAAAAAGAAGTGCGAGAACGCGGAATGGAAATTGCCCTCGATTTTGCGCTGAATTGCTCGCCCGATCATCCCTACGTGAAAGAGCATCCAGAATGGTTTTACAGACGGCCAGACGGCACGATCAAGTACGCTGAGAACCCACCGAAAAAATACGAAGACATTTATCCCCTGAATTTTCGGTGCGAGAACTGGCGCGAACTCTGGAACGAGATCAAGAGCATTGTGCTGTTTTGGGCCGAGCACGGGGTACGCATTTTTCGCGTCGACAATCCGCACACCAAGCCTGTCGCGTTCTGGGAATATTTGATCACAGGAGTCCGGGAGAAATATCCCGATACGATCTTTCTCGCCGAAGCGTTCACCCGGCCAAAGATGATGAAAGCGCTGGCCAAAGCCGGATTTAACCAGAGCTACAGCTATTTCACATGGCGAAACTCGAAGCGCGAGCTCATCGAATATTTCACTGAACTCACACAGACCGAGATGAGTGAATATTTTCGCCCGAACCTCTGGCCGAACACGCCCGACATTCTTCCGTTTGTCCTCCAGGAGGGCGGGCGCCCGGCATTCATGATCCGTGTTCTTTTGGCGGCAACGCTTTCGCCTCTTTATGGGATCTACAGCGGATACGAGCTGTGCGAGAATGAAGCTTTGCCGGGTCGGGAGGAGTATCTTGATTCTGAAAAATATCAGTTTAAGGAACGCGATTGGAATGCGCAGGGAAACATTAAGGACTGGATCACGCGCCTAAACAGAATTCGGAAGCAAAACCGCGCGCTCCAGCTTTACACGAATTTGCGGTTCTACCATGGGGAGAATGACGCCATTCTTTTTTACGGCAAGATGACCGCTGCGCGCGACAACATCATTCTGGTTGTGGTAAATCTCGATCCGCATCGCAAACAGAATTCCTTCGTGGATGTGCCGATTGAACAATTCGGGCAGATGGAGGGCGATGATTATAGGGTCGAGGACTTACTGAGCGGCACGAGTTACACATGGCGCGGTCGCCGCAATTACGTCGAAATCGACCCGAATATTCAACCGGCACACATATTTTTGGTGCGCCGCTGAGTGACGCAAACAATCTTGTCTGAGAGGGATACGATCGGGGCGGCACAGAGGCAGGCAGGATTGCCTGCCTCACGCACATTTGCATCCGCTAATCGCTCTGCATATCGTTACCAAATTTCTGGCATGAAGATTTGGGCTGTGCTGTTTGTCGCGCTGGCGAGCGCGTCTCCTGTCGTTGCGCAGGAACCTACCCCCCCTCTGGTTCCCCAGCATTCGCAAACGGTCATGGAGACACTCCTCAAAGCCGGGCCGGTGATGATTCCGCTCTTTTTGTTGTCGGTCTTCTTCGTCGCCCTCGTAGTCGTTTACTTGCTGACAATCCGCCGGGGTGCCGTGGTTTCGAGCGGTTACATGGCTACAGCCGACGCGCTTCTGCGTAAACGCGATTATCTCGGCTTGCTCGCTGTCTCCAATCGGCATGGAGAAGCGATCGCGCGAGTCGTGCAAAAAATGCTCGATTTCACGACCAAGAATCC
>JBGPNR010000237.1:0-3892 GCA_041487635.1 Candidatus Udaeobacter sp.
GTAGACAAACGCGGCTACGATCTCGTGCAGGAGTTGCTAGCTGGAAAACACGCGCTGTTGCGCGACGGGATTGTGTAACTCTGCTTTGGGGAGCGCGACCATTCTGCTCGCTGCCACCGGCATGTTGCCGGTGGCTCCTCCAAAGACATTCAACCTCGTAGATTTTTGGTCGGCTTGAAATTGTCCGGCAAAATGCCGGACCAAGCTGGCAGAATGCCCGCGCTCCCCCCGTTGACCGCGTTCGCGGCTCAGATTACGATCAGCAATGAGTATCCCGTCCGTGCTCGCGGAGGCAACTTCATCTCGAAGCCGCACCACAAAGAGCGAAAAGCCCAAAACAACTGCGCCGTCGAACGTTCTCGAAACAATCCAGCAACACGTCTTGCTCGATGGTTTCAAGATCGTCATCGATCTCGAAAGAAGTCGTGGCTCATATTTGTACAACGCCGTATCCGACAAGCGGCTCATTGATTTCTACGGGTTTTTCGGCTCCATGCCGGTTGGGTTTAACCATCCGCACTTCGACAATCCGGAAGTGCGACGAGATCTTTTGCGTGCCGCGAAAGTCAAGATCGCGAACTCTGACATTTACTCCGCCGGCTACGCGGAATTTATCAAGACGTTTGACCGTGTGGTCGGGTTTCCGCCGCTGGAACGCTATCTCTTTATCGAGGGCGGCGCGCTCGCGGTCGAGAATTGTTTGAAGGCAGCGATGGATTGGAAAGTCCGCAAGAACATGGCTGCTGGTCACGGCGAGCGTGGCACACAGGTGTTGCATTTTCGTCACGCATTTCACGGGCGAAGCGGCTACACCATGAGCCTTACCAATACTGATCCGCGGAAGACGGATTTGTTCGCCAAGTTCGATTGGCCGCGAGTGTCCTGCCCGGCCATCGATTTTTCATTGCCTGAATCAAAGCGCGAAGCGGGTGTGATTGAGCGGGAGCAGCAGGCCGAGCGCGAGATTCGCGACTTTATCGATCAGCGCGGGCTCGATATTTGCGCGCTGATTGTCGAGCCGATCCAAGGCGAAGGTGGCGACAATCATTTCCGCGGCGAATGGCTGCAAAAGCTGAGAACAATTTGCGACGAACACGACATCCTTCTCATTTTCGACGAGGTGCAATGTGGTATGGGTGCGACTGGTCGCAATTGGTGCTGCGAACATTTCGATGTTGTGCCCGATCTGCTGGCATTTGGGAAAAAGGCACAGGTCTGCGGGGTGATGGCGGGTCCGCGCATCGATGAAGTCAAAGACAACGCGTTCCGCTTACCTAGCCGTTTGAATTCCACCTGGGGCGGGAATTTCACCGACATGGTGCGCTCGACACATTACTTGCGCATTATCGAAGAAGAACATCTTGTGGAGAACGCCGCCAAGGTAGGCGCATATTTTCTTGACCAATTACGTGAGTTGCAATCCCGAACGCCTTCGGGACTGATTTCTGCCGCGCGTGGACGTGGATTATTTCTCGCCTTCGATTTGCCCGATCCAAAAACACGAGAAGAATTTTGGCACGGCTTCTTCGATCGCGGCGTGTTGACTCTTCGTTCGGGTGAGAACTCGATCCGTTTCCGTCCCGCGCTTGATGTTACGGCGGAAGTTATCGATGAAGCGATGGAGGCGATGCGCAAATTTTGTCGACAGCGGCGGAAGTAAGAGTTGAAGGGTTGAAACGTTAATTATGCAAACGCGTCTCGAAAAACTGGGTCTCACAGACGTAAACGACGGCGTGTTTGACGGCGAATGGCGGGGTAGCGGCGCGAAGATTGATAAGATTTCACCGATCGACGGGCGACGACTAGCCAGCGTCCGCACCGCTTCAGACGATGATTACAACAAGGCAATCACGCGCGCGCAGGAAGCGTTCTCAAAATGGCGGGTCACGCCGGCCCCAGTGCGAGGCGAGACTGTTCGCCGGCTTGGCAACGCTCTGCGTGAAATGAAACATGAGCTTGGCCAGGTCGTGACGCTCGAGACAGGAAAAATCATTGCCGAAGGCGAAGGCGAAGTGCAAGAAATGATCGACATCTGCGACCTTGCCGTTGGCCAGGCCCGCATGCTCTACGGCCTGACAATTCAATCCGAACGGCCGAGTCACCGGCTTATGGAGCAATGGCATCCGCTCGGGGTTATCGCGGTGATCACCGCATTTAATTTTCCCGTCGCAGTCTGGTCATGGAACGCTGCGCTCGCGGCCGTCTGCGGCGATGCCACGGTTTGGAAACCGTCGGAAAAAACGCCGCTCACCGCAATTGCTGTGACAAAAATTTGCGAGCGCGTCTGCGGCGAAACCGGAGCCGATCCGGCGATCTTCACGCTGCTTATGGGTGATCGTAAAACAGTCGGCCAAAAACTGGCGGATGATCCGCGGATTCCTTTGGTCTCAGCCACTGGTTCGGTAAACATGGGCCTGAATGTTGCGAAAACCGTTCATGGCCGTCTCGGTAGAACAATCATGGAACTCGGCGGCAACAACGCGCTTATCGTCGCGCCTAGCGCCGACCTCGATATGGCCACGCAATCGATTTTCTTTGGTGCAGTCGGTACCGCCGGGCAACGCTGCACGTCCACACGGCGTGTGATCATGCAGGAATCAGTCGCGTCCAAGGTTCGAAACAAACTTTTGGCTGCATATAAATCTTTGGCGATCGGCAATCCGCTCGATGACAAAACGGTGATGGGACCGCTCATCGACAAGAACGCCGTCGATCTGGTTCAGCATTCGATTCAGCGATTGAAAGATGAAGGCGGCGAAATCCTCTACGGCGGGGAGCGACTCACCGTTCCGGGCGACTGTTACATGAAGCCATGCCTTGCGACTGCAAAACCCGATTTCGAGATCGTGAAGCACGAAACGTTTGGCCCATTGCTTTACCTCCTGACGTATCGCGATTTCAACGAAGCGATTGAGATCCACAATAACGTGCCGCAAGGATTGACCTCGTCGATTTTCACGAATGACGTCCGAGAGGCCGAGAAATTCGTCAGTGCAGTCGGGAGTGATTGCGGCATTGCTAATGTAAATACAGGAACAAGCGGCGCGGAGATCGGCGGCGCGTTCGGCGGAGAAAAGAATACCGGCGGCGGTCGCGAGAGCGGAAGCGATTGCTGGAAGCAATACATGCGCCGCCAGACCAACACGATCAATTTTTCCTCGGAGCTGCCGCTGGCACAGGGAATCCAGTTCGGCGCGGGCGAAGGAAGCGGGACGGCGTAAATTGCCCGCTCAGAAGCGACGCGAAGACGCGTCGCACTCCGAAAGCTGCGCGAAAGCAATTGCTTCTCATCAAGGATTTCGCACGAAGTGCTTTGGAGTGCGGTGAGTCCGCGCACCGCTTTTGTCGAGGACGCAGCACTCTTAGCGCCGGACCGTGAGTTCTAGAAGTTCATCAACCTTCTGGGCGCTCTCGAGGGTCATGATGGCTTTCTGCAATTTTTTGCATTGATCCTTGCCGATTACGTCGCTGCCGAGCGCGTTGAATTTCACTGCGATTTCCTCTTCGGTCATGGGATCGCGCGGATCACCCTTGGGAACATCGACCCGCGTTGAATATGATTTGCCGTCGTTCGTGGTTATCGTGACGCGACTCGGCTGGAATTTGGGAAAGAGCGCTTCGAACTCGTCGTTCGCGACAACTTTCACCTTGTCCATGATTGGGATGAGCGACTGATCGCGCACGCGTTCTTCGCGGAATTGCAATGGCGTTACCATGCCGTCCACCAGTCCCACCGCCATGCAATAAGGCAATGAATGATCGGCAGTCTCTTTGGAGTCCGGCCGATACTTGTGCGGATCGCCAAGAATGTCGGCGGCGCGCGCGATCACTTCCACTTTGATTTCCGTCACGTCGGCCGCCTTGATGTTATTATCCTTCACGGTCTTCATCA
>JBGPNR010000238.1:0-3873 GCA_041487635.1 Candidatus Udaeobacter sp.
CATCTTGCAAAAGGAAAAAGAAAACGAGCCGTCAATTTATCGCATGTCGCTGGACGGCAAAAACGCGAAGCTGCTCGTGAAACACGCGCGAACGCCAAGCGGGAGCGCACCATAGAATTCCTGTAGCCACCGGCCTGTGGCCGGTCCGGGTCGATAGTCGCAGATTACTGAGACGGCCCGCAGGGCCGTGGCTACAATAGTTTTAGCTCAGAAGCTCCCGCGCTTTCGCAAGCGCCTCTCCGATCTTGCTCGGGTCCTTGCCAGCGCCTTGCGCGCTTTCCGGACGCCCGCCGCCTTTGCCACTGACGATCGGTGCGATCTGCTGGATGAGTTTGTTCGCCTGAAATTTCGCGGTGAGTTCCTTCGGAACAGCAGCGATCAGTGCAACGCTTCCGTCTCTTGCACTCGCAAGAAAAATTGGGCCATTGAATTTCGACTTAAGTGCGTCCGCAACAGCCTGGACCAACTTCGCATCGGCATTCGCCACTTCGGCGACGCAGAAATTTCTTCCTGCATGCGACACCACCAGCTGATTCGCGATCTGAGCAGCCCGGCTTCTCAATTCCGCTTCGCCTGCTTTGGCCGTTTTCTTTTCCCAGTCGCGAACATCGGCAGCTACTTTTTCCAAATGCGCCGCGCGAGCGTCGATCTGCTTCAAGATTTCAGCGGTCTTACCGTTGGTTTCAAAAGCAGGCAAACCGGGAATGTCAGGTTTTTTGCGCGCGAGTGCTTCAAACTTCTCTTGTTGGCGCGCAGCTTCTTCCCTCGCCCAGGCGCCTGCTGCGTCACCGGCAACGGCTTCGATGCGCCGCGTTCCGGCCGCGATCGCTTCTTCTCTCACGATCCGAAATGGACCAATCTCGCCTGTCGATCTCACGTGCGTTCCACCGCAGAGTTCCATCGAATAGCCATTAAGTGCGCGCGGTGCGCCGCCGATCTGCAAGACACGCACCGTGTCACCGTATTTCTCTCCGAAGAACTGGACGATGTCTTTTCGTTGTTTCGCGTCTTGAAACGGAATTTCCGTCCACGAAACCGGCGCATTTTCGGCGATTTTTTCGTTCACCAATTTTTCGACATCACGCTTTTGAGCCGACGTGAGCGGTGCGCTCGAAAAATCGAACGTCAATTTGTCCGGTCCGACATAGCTCCCTTTTTGCGAAGCATCACGCGAGACCACTTCGTGCAACGCCCAGTGCAACAGATGCGTCACGGTATGATGTCCCTGAATCAATTTGCGCCGATCAGCATCCACTGAGACGCGCACCGCCTCGCCCGGTTCCGGGGCGCGACCTTTAATCAGTCGTGCACGGTGGATGTAAGCATTGCCCTCTCTTTGCGTATCCAACACGCGAAGCTGCCCAACTTCCGTGCGATCATGTCCCGGAACGTGCAATAGTCCGACGTCGCCGACTTGCCCTCCCATCTCGGCATAAAGCGGCGTCTGATCGAGAACCACTGCGAGTTCTTCCGATTTCTTTCCCAGCAAAATCCTTTCGACTACCGCCTCCGTTTCCAGAAACTCATAGCCGAGAAACTTCGTCCTCGGCAGTTTTACTGCAGAGAGTTCGCCGGTAAAAGTGACGCTACTTGCCAATTCGATCTTCTGTCTTTTTTGCGATGTGCGTGCGCGCGTTCGCTGCTCTTCCATCAGCCTCTCAAAACCGGCCACGTCGAGGGTGAGCCCGCGTTCGCGCGCCATCAACTCCGTCAGATCCAGCGGAAACCCGTACGTATCGTATAGGTCAAAGACGTCTCTATCCCGTAGCCTCGGTGCACCACCTAATTTTTGGCGCAGCTCGGAAGCTGACACAGTTTCGACATTTATGTCTACGCGCGGCAAAGCGCGTTCCAGTGAGTGAACGTTCGTCCACTCACTCTTGACGATGCGGCCACTCTCCAGCCGAATGTGAAAAGGATAAAGATGCACCACCATCTTTTCTCCTAAACCTGCAGCTGTTGAATAATCTTTGATCGCATTCACCATCGCATTCGCAAAGTGTTCCATTCCACGGTCGATCGTTTTGTTGAAGGCTTCCTCTTCGCGGCGAATTGTTTCTTTTATTTTTGATTGCTTTGCCCGGACTTCCGGAAAAACGTCGCCCATCGTTTTTGCGACAACATCAACAAGCTTGAAGAAGAATGGTTCGTGAAAACCGAGCGTGCGGCCATAACGAACAGCACGACGCAAAATGCGACGCGAAACGTACCCGCGGCCTTCGTTTGATGGGATAATTCCGTCGGCAATGGCGAAGCTTAAAGCCCGGATGTGATCGGCGATGACGCGGAAAGCCACGTCTGTCGCTTGTTGGGAGTTGAGAGTTGATGGTTGAGAGCGATCCGGCAGCGTGCTTGCGTATTTTTTGCCACTCAGTTTTTCGAGCTCATCGAAAATCGGACGAAAGATATCGGTCTCGTAGTTTGAAATTGTTCCGGAGAAATCGGTGAAATTCTTTGTGCCTTGAATGATTGCAGCGACGCGCTCGAAACCCATTCCGGTATCAACATGACGCGCAGCGAGTGGGACATACTCGCCGCGGCCGGGGTCATCGCCCCCGGCTACAGGTTGGGCATTGAACTGAATGAAAACGAGATTCCAGATCTCGATGCAACGCGGGTCTTCCTTGTTCACCAACTCACCGCCCGTGTCTCCATCTGGAGTAAGATCGACATGGACCTCTGAACACGGCCCGCACGGGCCGGTGTCGCCCATCATCCAAAAATTGTCAGGCTTGCCACTGCTGAGAACGTGAATAGCCGGATCGAGATCGGCTTCGCGAAACAAATTCGCCCAATGATCGTGCGCCTCCTGATCGAACTCGCTGGGTTCGCCCGGACCGGGTTTGTAAACGGTCGCGTAAAGCCGTTGTGCCGGAAATTTCCAACGCTCGACCAGTAATTCCCATGCCCACTCGATCGCTTCCTTTTTGAAATAATCGCCGAAGCTCCAATTGCCGAGCATCTCGAAAAAGGTGTGGTGATAAGTGTCGAGCCCGACGTCTTCCAGGTCGTTGTGTTTCCCACCGGCGCGAATGCACTTTTGCGTGTCAGCAACGCGGGGCGGATTCCACGGTGGCTTCTGTTGCCCGAGAAAAATCGGGACGAATTGGTTCATGCCCGCGTTCGTGAAAAGCAGATTCGGCGAATCCGGCAAGAGCGACGCAGACGGCACAATCGTGTGCTGTTTCTCGTGAAAGAAATTGAGAAAGGATTGGCGGATCTCGGCGGAAGTCATCGGGAAATCAAACTGCCGGAGGCAACGCACATTTCCAAATGGAAATGTTATCGTATCCACGTCATCCTCCTCGCCCAAGATCATGAAGCCGATCAAACGCGGACAGCGCCGCGCGCGCCCGTCCAGGCAGCCGCCAAATCCATGGCGCCGGGAAAAACACGATTCCAGCACGGAAGAGAACCGGCCGATTCAATGCCGCGAATTCGGAGCGCTAATGTGCCTCTGGTTCATCCTCGCCCTCGCGATGTTGCTCCTGGCGAAGGAGAATCTATCGGTTCCCGGACTGTATTATGACGAAGCGATCTTTACCGGGCTGGCCAAGGATTTTTTGACGGGCCACATTCACGGGCAACACATGCCTGGTTACGAGGTAACCCAGATTTTCGGGCGTCCTTTCCCAATCTTCGTCCAGAGCTATTTGGGTGCTCTGAAAAGTTGGATGCTAATGCCCAGCTTCCGCCTCTTTGGTTATAGCGTCGCGGTTCTGCGCTCGGCGAATCTATTCTGGGGACTTGTTTCGTTGCTGTTTTTCATCCTGGGAACGTGGCGCTGGCTGGGAGTTCGGATTGCATTGATCGCAGGCTCCCTGCTCGCATTGGATCCGACGTATTTTTTCCTCTGCGTCCTGGATTGGGGCG
>JBGPNR010000239.1:0-3849 GCA_041487635.1 Candidatus Udaeobacter sp.
CTTTTTGATCGGGCTTGCTGCGCACCTCAAAGAAAGTTTTCAGTCTCGCGCTGAAATTTCGACCGCCAGCTTCACCGCCGCGGCGGTTGCGGCAGCACTCGGCATCATCTTCGTCTTGTTTTCCTTGAGAAAGAAACAAGGCTGAAATGGAAACGTGGCGCAGACGATCCTGTCTGCGACTTCAACGCCCGCGCGGCAAACCGTCACTGATCGGCAGGCTCGCCGCAGCGAGTCAGTCCGCTGGCAGGCTGGATTGTCTGCGTCACGAAAAAGAAACGACGGCGACCGTTTCCGTGTCGCCGCCGTTCTCCCATCGCTCCCAAAATTGGGATCGTTATTCCTGCATCGCGTTGTTAAGCTCTTTATGGGCGTTCATCATGTCCTGATGCGCTTTCTGAACGTCGTCGAGCTTCTTCTGCTGATCTGGATTTAGCAGTGGACGGATCTGCGATAGCGTGCTGTCCATCACGGTTTTCATTTTCTGCATCGCCTCCTGATGGATGGCTGCGATCTGCGGTTTGGCCGCGTCCACGATCGGTTGAACCTTAGTCTGTTGATCCGACGTCAGGTTCAGCTTCTCAGTAATTCGCTGAAGACCAAACGCGTGGCCATGCCAGCCGCCATGGCCGCCAGAACCAGGTTGTGCTTGCACAACCACAAAGCCGCCAAGTGCGATCGCACCGGCGGCCACAACTGTTAATAGATTTCGTTTCATAGTTAATGTTTGTTGTTTGCTGTGCGCTCTTCGCGCTTTCAAAGATGATGACCGAAGGTGCCGAAGAGCGGTTACAAAAATTTTTTGTTGTTATCCAATTATGTCATTCCGAGCGAAGTCGAAGAATCTCTCGATGTAAATTTGAGGCCATGGCGCGCGACTACAACTTTTGGATCTACATCGTCACAAACCGGAACCACTCTGTTCTCTATATCGGAGTCACGAATAGACTCTCGCGGAGAATCTGGGAACACCGCGAGGGAAATCACCCTGGCTTTGCTGCCGATTACCGATGCACAAGATTGATCTATTATGAATCGTATCGCGACATTCGCGATGCAATCGCCCGGGAGAGCCAGTTGAAGAAATGGTCGCGCACGAAGAAAGTCGTTCTGATCAACAGGTTGAACCCTAGTTGGCGCGACTTGGGTGCGGAAGTGTTACAGGAGACATAACTTCAAGAGATTTCTCGACTTCGCTCGAAATGACAACGAGGCGTCCGCGTGATTCGGGCGCGCAACTGAAACTTGTAACCAAAGCGTATCCGCATCGGTCATTGTCAATGGTGTGGATACGTTCTCGACCACATGGATGATTCTGACGCAGGCGCGCTGGTTCAGGCTGCGCTTGAGCATGATGATGAAGCAGCTCGGGCGCTGGTCCGTCAGCTTTATCCGCTGGTCGCAAAAGTGGTTCGGGCGCATCGTCCACGCCGAACGGCTGAGGAGGACCTTTGCCAAATGATTTTTATCAAAGTTTTCCAAAAATTATCGCAATATTCGGGCAAGGTGCCGCTCGAGCATTGGGTTTCGCGCATCGCGGTGAACACCTGCCTCAACCAAATCGAGTCGGAGAAAGTGCGGCCTGAACTTCGCCATGCCGATTTGAGTGTTGAGGAGCAAGCGACGTTCGAGAATCTGGCCACCTCGGCCGAGGAGTTGGCTCCAGACCAGCAGCTCGCATCGCGTCAACTCGTAGAGCACCTTTTGGCCGCGCTGAAACCGGTCGAGCGACTGGCGATTGATTTGCTATACTTGCAGGGACGTTCGGTTGAGGAAATCCGTAAGATCACCGGCTGGAGCGCGGCGCTGATTAAGGTGCGCGCGTTCCGAGCCCGGCAGAAAATGAAACAACAGCTGACGAAAATTTCGGCAAAGGAGAAACAATGAAAGACGAAAAAATCGATCGGTTGCTGAGATCCGCGGCCCGGGCACGCGAAGAGACCGCGGCTACGATGCCGTTTGGGTTTGATACGCGTGTAGTGGCGCTCTGGCGCGCGGCTGCCCAGAGGACGAATGGAGTCACGTCGCTCGTCCGGCGCGTCGCTGTGTTGTCGGCAGCGGTGATTATTATATCTACAATCGGAGCCGTCCGTGAAGTTAGTCAAAACCGCGAAATCAGTGAATCTTTTACGAACGAATTCGCTATCGCAGACTCGGCGATCCAAGATGAGTTTGTGAAATGAACCGCGCGTTGCAATGGAAACTCATTGCGGGATTCATTCTGGTGTTTGTTGCCGGTGGAATCAGTGGCGCGTTTCTTGGAGGATTATATGCCCGGCATCATTTCTTTCAGCTTCATCATCCCCAACTGATCGGCGCACGAATGAAGGAAAGACTCCGTGCCGAGCTCAACCTGACGCCAGAACAAGTCGCCAAGATTTCGCCGATCATTGATAAAACGGCCGTACAACTCAGAGATCTTCGCCGGGACACGGCCCGGCGCGTCCATGAAACGATCGGGGAGGCCCATCGGCAGATGGCTGTTAATCTAACAGACGAACAACGCCAAAAATTGCAGCAAATAGAAGAGCGACATCGTCGCTGGCGTCATCATCGTTTTCACGAAGCTCCTGCCGAATCGGCGTCGCCGACTCCATAGTTTCCTGGTGCTGTACCGTGCGCTGTCCTTAGCGCATCGTTTTCGCGCACCCTCTCTCAAATATCCGCTGAAGGCAGCGGACTACAGCGGTTGCGATGCTACCAGGACAGGTTAGAACAGCAGTCCCTTTTCAAAGAAAATTCGTTCGCGCTCAATACTTGCGCCTCGGCTGAGGAAAAAATCGCGCAGCTCGGGCGTGTAGAAGTCGCCATCGTATTGTGGGTTAAGGCCGAAAAAGATTTTGCCGTCCGGGGCGAGGTGATGCTGCAAATCGCGCAGGAAAAAATCCCATTCCCGCGTGCCCCAGCGTTTTTTCGATGGATGGGAAAGGTTGAAGTTGACCGAAAACGCCGTGATCCAATCAAACTTTTGAGGGAGATCGGGCAGCCGCTCGAATGCGCTGATTCTGCACACGACCCGCGGAACTCCGAAAAGCTCGAGCAATTCCGTAAAAAGAACGACGCGCTCTACGTCCAGTCCCAGGACTGAATGGCCGAGGTTTTTGAGGATGAACAAGAAAAATCCGCCTCCGCAACCGAGATCGAGCACACGCTTGGATGCTGAGCGATGGAGTTTCAAATCCTGCACGCGTTCCCGGTTCAATCGCAACCACGGCTCGATATTTGCATATTTGGCATATCCTGCAGTGGAGTTTGCATATCGCTGCTGGATCTCGCGGGCGCGTTCGCGATCGATCTGCCCCAACATTGGCTCAAGCGACACACGGAAAATGGATCGTTGCGCCCTACGCCAGCCGCGCCGGTAGCTCAACGGCTCTGCAAACTTGAGAATCTTACGGGAAAGCTTCATTTGTGGCGGAGGCAATCCTGCCTGCGAGCACGCCTGACGCAAGTTCGTCCCGCGAACGGATTCGATCTGAAGCGGAGCGCTGAATTCGCAGACATGATTGTCTGCGTCACGCTTCTATGATTTCGCGGAGAAGTCGCGGGCCGCAATACACAAATCCGGTATAAAGCTGAACGAGTTCCGCGCCCGCTTGAAATTTCTCCAGCGCGGATTCCGCGTCGCAAATTCCGCCAGAAGCGATCACCGGAATTGCGGCCTTTGTAACAATATCGCGCACGAACGCGGTGGCCTTTTTGCACAGGGGTGCGCCGCTCAAGCCGCCTTCCTCATCGAGCTCCGCCGGAATTGACGAATGATCAAGGGTTGTGTTCGTCGCGATGATGCCAGCCACGCTGTTTTCTGCGCATACCTTGAGAATCGCTTCCAATTGGACCGGCGAAACGTCA
>JBGPNR010000240.1:0-3836 GCA_041487635.1 Candidatus Udaeobacter sp.
AGCCGCGGTTCTCGCCGTCGGCGCTATTTACCTGGCCCTGCCACGCAACGTCGTTGTCGGCCCGATTTGGTTGTTGCCGACTGTGATTGTCGTCTTGCTCGTGCCGACTGTAGTGAGCCATCGCGTCGGAAAACAATCACTCAATCGCCTTCTCGGATTCGTTATTAACGGAATCACAACACTGGCGCTGATTGCCTCTGTAATTTTGCTCGTCCGTCTATTGCCGACGCACCGCGAATCTCCATTGCAGTTGCTCCGGTCCGGCGGGCTACTTTGGCTGACGAATGTGATCGTGTTCGCGCTGTGGTACTGGCGGCTGGACGGCGGCGGCCCAACCCTGCGCCAGAAACAGCGGAGATTCGGCAGCAAGAGTTTCCTTTTCCCACAGATGCAAATTCCACACGACGAGCGATCCGAATTTGCGTGTGCACGCTGGCATCCGCGCTTTGTCGATTATCTGTTCGTTGCGTTCACGCAGAGTTCCACATTCGGACCGACCGATGCGCCGCTGCTCGCACGCTGGGCAAAAGTTCTGGCAATGATCCAGATCTTCATTTCGCTTAGCATCGTCGTCTTGCTGATCTCGGCGGCCGTCGGAGCACTGTAAACAGGGGATCGGCTGTACAGCTAGGACGCTATGCGCCCTTATCTTCTCGCTCCGCGAGCTGGAGGCGCTTAACTATTTGCCGATTAAAATCAAAATGCCCGCAATGAGCGCCAAAACTCCCATAACGATTGCTCCGATGCCGACGTGAAAGAGCGTAGTGATTCCGACAAGAATCAGATAGATCGCGAGCAGCAGCATTCCAATGTTTTTTGTAATCATCATGGCTTTCTTTTGAGCGAATCGAATCGCTTTTGCACGCTCAAAAAACGTTCACCCGATAGGCGCGCGTAGTGTTTCACGCGACGGTCAACGCGCGAACACCTTTCGCAAGGTGGACTGGCTTCGTTCTTGAGGAGCATGCAGATATTTGCTGCCCGTTCGGCGCGGCGTGAAATTGTAGGGATTATGATTCCCGTTAAGGGCTACGCCGCACGGAGCGCTACTTCGGCGCTGGCTCCGTTTGCTTTCGAACGGCGCGATCTTCGCCCGAAAGATGTCCTGATTGACATCCTTTACTGCGGCATTTGTCATTCCGATTTGCATTTGGTTCGCAATGAATGGGGCAGGTCAATCTACCCGATGGTCCCCGGACACGAGATCGTCGGCAGGGTCATCGAGAACGGTAAACACGCGCGAAGATTTAAGAAAGGCGACGTCGCAGCAATCGGCTGTTTCGTCGATTCATGCCGCAAATGCTCCAACTGTAAAGACGGCCTGCAGCAATATTGCACCGGCGGACTCGTTCTGACTTACAACAGCAATGAAAAAGACGGGAAGACGATTACTCGGGGCGGTTACTCAACCAGGATTGTCGCCGATGAAGACTACCTTCTGAAAGTTCCGCCTAAGCTGCCACTCGAAAAAGTCGCGCCTCTTTTATGTGCGGGAATTACGACGTACTCGCCTCTTCGTTATTGGGAAGTTGGTAAGGGACACAATGTTGCGGTTCTGGGGCTCGGCGGCTTGGGGCACATGGCCGTCAAATTCGCTTCCGCGTTCGGAGCGCAAGTAACTGTGTTAAGCGGTTCACCGAACAAGCAGCGCGACGCCAAACGAATGGGCGCATCTGACTTCGTCCTGACGCGCGACACGGAGAAAATGCAACAGCTGAGTAATCACTTCGATTTTACCATCGACACCGTCTCAGCTGGACACGACTTAGATTCCTATCTTGCCCTGCTTCGAACCAACGGCGTGATGATCTGTGTCGGCTTGCCATCCGGTGAGGAACAACTCTCGCCGTTTAATTTGGTCCTAGGCCGAAGGAGCATCGCCGGATCGCTAATCGGCGGATTGCCCGAAACCCAGGAGATGCTGAATTACTGCGGCAGACACAACATCACCGCAGACGTCGAAGTCATTCCAATTCAAAAGGTCAACCATGCATATAAGCGAATACTACAGAGCGATGTCCGCTATCGATTCGTGATTGATCTGGCGTCGCTCAAGTAAATAATCGCGGCATGGACCGCGACAAAATTATTTTCTTCCGGAACTTTTTCTTCACCGCATTCATTATTGGCCTGCTCTTCGCTTTGTTCTATCTAGGCGCGACGTTCCTGTTTTGGAACACCGGCGCAGATTGGGCGGCGCATCTCTTCAAAATCGACGAGAAAGAATTTGGAAGATTGGTTCTCCTGTTTTTTATCCAGCTGCGCGTCGCGCTCGTATTTTTCTTTCTCGTGCCGGCTTTGGCTCTGCATTGGATGGCGAGGAACAAATAGGAATCAACTCTCCCAGGATTGCCCGAACTCGGCCAACTTTATTGCGTGGTAAATACCGCAGGTTGTCCAGGCGTTATCTTCACGTTTTTCGGGACAGCGATATTGACTCGCTGGCGCTCGAAAGCATAGCCAAACTTGAGGTGAACGTCATAGCGACCGCTGAAAGTCGTATCGCTGAGAGCCCACGCAGCATCCGCTGCACCCGGAATTTGATGTAGCTCAAAGTCCACGATTCCATCGTGATTACGATCATAATATTTCACATCCCAATGTTCTCCCTCCAACGCGCTGTGTGGTCCCGCGCAGCCAATTAGGAGTGAGATCCATAACATTCTAAGAACGCGCATGCGTCTAACGCCAATTGATTGAATCTTGCGGTCCACTTTGCATCGCCTTACTGCGCCTTTGACGGAACCAAAATCGCCTCGCTCATTCCATGCAGAAATTTCTTGTCTGCCGGAGCGATTGTCGCGAGCGCGCCGCGTAATTTTACACGGCAGCCTTCGACGAAATAATAGGGGCAAAGGCGGACCCGGCCTTTCATTGTTTTCAGCTCAGCTGAATCTGGATCCCAATAGTGGTGTTCGAACTGCTGGCCCTTGTGAAAGCGTTGCAGGATCGTTGGCGACGATTCGAATGTTGCGAGTGCGTGTTCAATTCTTTTCTCCCATTCAGCATGGGGCAGATCGCTCCCCAGCGCTATGCCACGGCTGCCCCAGCCGAGCGGCGAAAATCCGCTCACTTTCAACAGAAGATCGCGATCTTTCTGGCTAAACTTCGCGGCCTCGCGCCAATCGTGGATCTCCAAGCGCGGAATAACCGCATGCTGCGGCAACGGGGTTGGATCAAGCAGCCACGAGTAGGGAATGACTTCCTGGAGCTTGATGAAATATTTCTCGCCCAGTTCGCGTCGCCAAAATTCGCGCAGTGGCTGAAGCCAAAAAAGCGCGAACCACATTTTCTCCTCCAGATAGGGTTTGATCGGCGGCGTAATCGTGATGCGTCCGTTAGAACTTGCGCGCAGCGTCTTTTCGATGCCGGGAATATTTGGCAAATCGAACAACTCAAAAAACCGATACACGTCGCGTCCAGCTTGGGGCTCGTAATTCTCCGCCGACACGACGCGCCAGTTGTAGCCGCGATCGGTGATCCCGGCCGGCGTGAAATCGCGAGCAGAACCGGAGTCGACGCCTCCGGCTACAGCTTGTCGCTGATTTAATCGCGCGGCGACCCACTCCATCTCCGGTCGGTATGTTGCCGACTCGCGCGAGAGGACGATGTCGCCTCCGTTTGGCAGCACAGTTCGAAATCCTTCCAGCATTCCGTCTGCGCCGCCAATGATCTCGCCGTCGAATGTTGAATACGTCTGGTTAAGCCAACCAGTCAGGCCAATTCCGCCCGGGACGGAATCGATTTCGGCAATGATGTAGCCGTTCTCCGTCAGAATGAGGTCTGGCCGAATTACTCGTGGTAAATCGTCACGAATCTCTTTGCGTCGCGAAAAC
>JBGPNR010000241.1:0-3836 GCA_041487635.1 Candidatus Udaeobacter sp.
ATGCCCTTCGCGCAAGTCCTGATGCGTCGCGGAGTGCGCTTCGATGTCGATGCCGTTGTCGCGCATGTCACCGAGCTGTTCCCACGTGATCGCTCCTCCTCCGCCTAAGGCACCGCCGCGCACGCCTTCCGTGTAAATGAACATGGTGAACGGATAGCCGTACTTCTTCAGGATCGGCCACGCGACTTCGTATTGCGATTTATAGCCGTCATCGAAGGTGATGACCGCGCATCGCGGCGGTATGTTCTTTTCGCCGCGCTTCCATGCGAGTAAATCCTGCATCGAGATGACTGTGATCCCGCGGTCCTTCAATTCCTTCATTTGCGCTTCGAACGCAGCGGGCGTGATCTCAGTTCCCGGATAGCGGACCTTGTCGACCAAAAGATGATAACAAAAAATAATCGTCTGAGCCGTTTGATCGACCACCGGCTTCGTAATCTTCGGCGACGCCGCGACCGGCGGGACACCCGGACTGCCGGCGGCGGTTGTGGCACCCGGCGCTGGCGATGAAGCGCTCGCCGGCTGACCGTTTTGAGAAAGGGTTTCCTGCTTCTTGCACATCGAAAGATTCAGCGCCAGAAGCAATGGAACGATTGCAAATCGGATCATCATAAAGGTGGTAAGGCTTTAAGCGGAGCGGCGCAAAACACAAGTGATTTTATATGCAATTGGGAGAAACAAATGAACCCTCGTTGTAGTGCCACGGTCTGACTTGAGCTTGGGAGAAACTTTTTTGTAGATCGCGTGTTTTTTGCTATTAGAACAGAATGCGCCGCCTGGTAAATCGCATCGTTACGCTTGCGTTCGTCGCTCTGCTGCCTGCTTGCGCAAGCATGCGGACTCGGGCGGTCAAAGACACCAGCAAAACGTTTAAAACCGTGGTCGTGGACGCCGGACACGGAGGCAAAGATAGCGGCGCATATCGTCGCTATGGTCCGCCGGAGAAGCTGGTTACTCTCGATGTTGCCCAGCGTCTCAATAGCAAGTTGCGCGAGTCGCAACTAAAAACTGTCATGACGCGTTCCTCGGATGTATTCATTCCGCTTGATGAACGCGTGACAATTGAGAATTCACAGAAGAACGCAATCTTCGTCAGCATACATTTTAACGATTCGCGACAGCGGGGCATTCGCGGGTTTGAGACGTATTATCATTCCGGCGTGTCATTCGATATTGCCAGCCGGATCCAGGAAAAGCTGATGACGATCCCCCACTCTGCAAATCGTGGAATCCACACGGCAAATTTTCGTGTCCTGCGCAATGCGACGTGTCCGGCCGTGCTGGTGGAATGCGGTTACTTGAGTAATCGCAGTGAAGGCGGCCAGGCGCGCGATTGGGAGTATCGGGAATTGCTCGCGGACAGAATTGCGGAAGCGGTTGTCGAGCAACGCTACGGCGCTGGCGTGTACAAGGGTTCCCCTCAGCTCGCTTCACAATTCCAACAATCGACGGAATCTTCCAGCGGCAGCACTGGGTTGGCGCCGACTGCTCCGCATCGCTAAAATTCTTTCCCGCGCTGTTCGGGCCCAATTGCGGCGATAATGATCAACGCGAGCGCAGTCACCAGCGTGAACAAAGCGAGGGCCTTCGCGTAGTCGGGGTGGCCAGTAGCATCGCGGAAATGCTCGGCTAGTCGCGCTTCTACCACGGCGGTGTTGGCCGCAAAAAGATTTCCAAGCTGATAAGCGGATCCCGGAAACGTGCCACGCACTTCACCCGGCGACAGCTCATTCAAATGCACCGGCACGACTCCCCAGACGCCTTGCACCATGAACTGCATCAGGAATCCACCGGCCACCAGCATCGACAATCCGGGTGAGAAAACCCACGCAGGAATTAAAATGATGCTGCATATCACAGTGACAATGATCAATCGACGGCGGCCGAACTTTTGCGAAAGATGGCCGACTAACACCCCGCCGCAGATCGCGCCGACGGCATAGATAATTCCAATAATCGATTTTTCTTTAACACTGAAGCCGCGTTGTTCGCCCAAAAACGTTTGGTACATGTCCTGGGTGCCGTGCGACATGGCGTTGAACGCTGTCATCAGCAGAACGACGTATATGAACAGCAGCCAGTGTCGCTTGAGGATGTCGCCCAGGCTCGCCCAGAAGTTGACTGTTCGCCCCGGCGAATCCGTCCCTTGGCGGATCGATCTTTGCCGCAACCACACTGGCGACTCAGGAACGCGCGCGCGAATATAAATCACGAGCAACGCCGGCAGCGCACCGACGACAAACAATGCGCGCCAGCCGAACAACGGGAACACAACTCCATAAGTCAGCGCGGCGAATAAATATCCGAACATGTATCCCTGCTGCAAAATTCCCGAGAACAACCCGCGCGCGGCCGTTGGCAGAGTTTCCATCGCCAGCGACGCGCCGAGTCCCCATTCCCCACCCATGCCGATCCCGTATAGCGCACGGAAAATCAGCAACCAGGTGTAATTCGGTGAAAATGCCGTGAGCAATTCCATGAGCGAATAAAAGATGATGTTGATCATCAGCGGGATGCGTCGCCCGAACCGGTCACCGAGCAGCCCAAAGATGAACGCGCCAACCGGGCGCATCGCCAGAGTCAGCGTGATCGCATAGCTCAGGACGGCGATGCTCGTGCCGAAATCATGCGCTATCGGCACGATCACAAACGTCAGCAGAAAAAAATCGAACGCGTCCAGCGCCCATCCGAGGAAACAGGCGACGAACGTGTTGCGTTGATTCCGGTCGAGCAGTTTGAAGAGCCGGATCGCTTCCACGGCCTGATTCAACTAATTTCAGCAACCACCAATCAACACTAATCCCTCCGCGGTGGGATGAATGAACCGGATCCACGGGGCCACGCCTCTAGAACAATATTCATCATCGCGAGACGTAACGACCACCACGCCGGACGTGTATGCTCCCCAGTCCGGAAGCCCTGTAGCCAAGCGCCTGTGGCGATTCGCTAAGAAACGGAGCACAGCGCCGTGTCTTACAAGATCATTCGTCATCCGTGGTTAATCCAAAAAAGGAAGCGCCGAGAGGATTTTCACCCGCGCGCTCATTCTCTAACAGCTTATGAGGCAGATGCCCTACCGTCGCGGTCGCCGAACCTGGAAATAAACATTGACATTCCAAACGGCTGCCCGCATAACCGCCTGCTTCCGTTCAACCTAAAATCCAACAATACAAAATTATCATGAAATCAGTCGTAGCTATTCTCGTGACCACATTCCTAATGCTGTCCCCTGTTCCATTCGTGCAGGCTCAATCGTCAACGCCGTCGGCAACCGGAAAGGGTGCGGCGCCCGCAGGAGCCGGCAAACGCACAGACGTTTACCATGTCCACTTTACAAAGGCCGCGCTCGGCAAGGCAGTTCAGTTGGGCGATTGGCTTAAAACGCCAGATCGTAGCAACCCGATGCCCGATCATTTTATTGTTCTTCGCCATCAAGACGGCGATGCATGGGATTACGTGGTCATCACGCATCTCGGCCCAAAAGCGACGGTGGAAGCTGCGGGCACGGCCGTGCCTCCGGACAAACGTAATCTGAGTGAGTGGCACACCGATACGTTCGTGAACGGTCCGTCATGGGAAGAGTTCACGCGAGCCATGGGCATTGACGCCGACTCGAAATCCAAGACGACCGGCTCGGTTTATTCCGTTTCCTATTATCGCCCTGCTCCCGGCCACCGTGAGCAACTCGAAAAAATGCTGAGCGAGACGCCGAGCGCGCCCAACGACACGACTGCCGGCAACGTTTTGATGCAGCATCTGGAGGGCGCTGGCTGGACGTTTCTAAGTATCGCTCGCTACAATTCGTGGGACGACTTTGCCACGGGTGAAAAGAACAG
>JBGPNR010000242.1:0-3816 GCA_041487635.1 Candidatus Udaeobacter sp.
CTGTTCCGGATGAAGAGCGCGCCTTCTATTCAAAAGGAACTTACGACATCGAATACGAATTTCCGTTCGGGAGGCAGGAGCTTGAAGGCGTTGCTTACCGAACGGATTACGATTTATCGCAGCATCAGAAGGCCAGCGGAAAGTCGCTCGAATATTTCGACGAGGAGACGAAACAGAAATTTATTCCGCACGTAATCGAGCCGAGCGCCGGTGTCGATCGAACTGTGCTGGCACTCATCTGCGAAGCCTACGCGGAGGATCAAGCGCCGGACGAGAAAGGAAAAATGGAAACGCGCATCGTCCTGCGATTCCACCCGCGCATCGCGCCAATCAAGTGTGCGGTCTTCCCGCTTTTGAAAAACAAGGAGCCGTTGGTCGCGAAAGCAAAGGAGATTGTCGATCTTCTCCGTCCGCACATGTACGTCTTTTACGACGAGAGCGGGGCGATTGGCCGCCGTTATCGCCGCCAGGACGAAATCGGCACCCCGTTCGGGGTGACGGTTGATTTCGAAACGCTCGGCGAAAAAGATGCGGCGTTGCGGGACACCGTGACGTTGCGCGAACGCGATTCAATGAAGCAGGATCGGATCGCAATCAAGGATTTGCCGAGCATTTTAATTTCGCGTATTCGTTGAGCGACGCGTACGGGCATGCGCGAGCGTGATGTCGCTTGAATCATGAGAGTTGAAATCTTTACGTTGTGTGATGCGGCTACGCTGGATGCTGCAGGGAAGTTGAACATTCTCGGGTCATTTGATCGCCTGAACGCGAGAGAGGAGCCTGTCGTGCATCCGCAATGCACATTAGCGATTAAGTTGCGCTTCGAGCGTATCGAGGAGGGTCAGAAACAAATCCGAATCGCGTTTGTTGATCAGGATGGTGCGTCTGTCATGCCAAATGTCGAAGCTACGACTCAGGTGCAGTGTCAGGATAACGACCCGTCCGCAACGGTGTCCTTGGCCCTCAATATTCAGCAACTGAGATTACCCCGATTTGACGAGTATTCGATCGATCTGGCGATAGACGGTAGACAAGAGGCTTCGATTCCGCTCTTTGTAAGGCGGCAAGGGTAATTCGAGGAAAACCGAACCGCGTCGCGATCAAGAAACTGGTAGGTATTTTGCGCGCACGAATCGTCCGATGGATCTCGCGCAGTTCCGCGAATATTGCCTGAGCAAATCGCACACAACTGAGGGAACGCCATTCGGGCCCGATGTTCTCGTGTTTAAAGTCGGCGGAAAGATGTTCGCGTTGGCAGCTCTCGACGAAATGCCGACCACCGCGAACCTAAAATGCGACCCTGATTGGGCACTCGACCTGCGTGACCGTTACGAGGAAGTCAGACCAGGTTATCACATGAACAAGAAACATTGGAACACTGTCGAGATTGATACTGGCATTCCTGATGCCGACCTCCGGAGAATGATCGATCACTCGTACGAGTTAGTTGTCAAAAGTTTGCCGAAGGCGGCACGAGCTAATCAGCGGCGCCTACGAGGAGCTCGCTCCTCTCGATAGTGTTGGCTGCAAAGGCCTGGCTGCGATTGCGCAGCGTTTGTGCAACGGTTCGCTGTGCTGATTACTCTGGATCATTTAAGGCGCTATGCCGTTGCTCGTAGTCTGTTCAAGCCGACCACACTGAAAGGCGCCTTCTATCGCATGGGTTTTGTCCAAGCCGATCCGATCCGTGCGCCCGCGCGTGCTCAGGACCTCATACTGCGACATCGCGCAAAAGATTATCACGCCGGGGACCTCGAACGGCTCTATCCGAAGCTCAAGATCGAGGAAGACTTCTTCGTCGTGTACGGGTTTATGACAAAGTCACTTCAGGCGCTCATGCATCCCCGCTCCGACGCCGATGTGCCAGCCGAAGGACCTCGAACCTGGCTTGCCGCGCGCAAGAAACGCGCGCAGCTCTTGTTGGAATTTGTGAGGGAACGCGGTGAAGCACACCCGCGCGAAGTGGATGACCATTTTTCTCACGGCAGCGTCAGGAACTACTGGGGCGGGTTGTCGAGCGCTACCACTCATTTGCTAGCGGCCATGCATTATCGCGGCATGCTGCGCATAGTACGGCGCGACAGCGGAATCCGCATCTATGCCGTTAACGAACACGGACCGGCGCCCGCCGATGCAGCTGAGCGCCGCGCGCGGATCGACGCGCTCGTCGATGTGGCTGTTCAGATCTATGCGCCATTGCCGAGTAGGTGCCTGGCAGACTTGGTCCGTCGGCTGCGCTTTGCTGTTCCCCAATGGCGGGGCGAGCTAAAGGACGCACTTCAGCGGGCGAAACAACGGCTCGCACATGCGCGTGTCAATGGTGTGGACTGGTATTGGCCCTCTCAAGAGAATGCGGCGCATTGCGCACCACCCGATACGGTGCGTTTATTGACGCCATTTGACCCCGTGGTGTGGGACCGCGACCGCTTTGAGATGTTTTGGGGCTGGCAGTACCGTTTCGAGGCTTATGTTCCGGCTCTCAAACGCCGGCTTGGTTATTATGCGCTACCACTGCTTTGGCGCGATCGGGTGATTGGATGGGGTAATCTTCGCGTAGGCGACGGGCAACTAAAGTCAGAGTTTGGCTATGTAGCGCATCGACCGCGTGATCGCTTTTTCAAGCGCGAACTCGACGCGGAACTGGAGCGTATCAAAACGTTCCTCGCCGTTGCCTAGGGCAGAGGGTGTAGCTCGATCTCGCCGAAACTCAGCTGCAACGCGTCGCGGGCGACGTTGAGAAAATTATCGGCAGCGTCAGTGAGCGCAACGTTTAGCGCACCGTGCTCTGGAGCCGCCGCACGCAATGATTGTCGATCCAGCATTTCTTCCACCGCGCTGGCGCAATTTTGCGCGGAATCGACGAGCACGATTTGGCGCCTGACCGCTCGTGCGATCGCATTAGTGAGTAGCGGATAATGCGTACAACCCAGCACCAGCGTGTCGATCCCGTCGGCAAGCAGCGGCTGGAGGTAGCGCATAATCATTTGATCCGTCACCGCATCGTCGAGCAATCCTTCTTCGATTAACGGGACCAGTAACGGACAAGCGCGACTGCTCACCCGCACATTGTTGTCGGTTGCGCGCAATGCCTTTTCATACGCGCCGCTGCGAATCGTCGCTCGCGTTCCGATCACGCCGATGTGCCGATTGCGTGTCGCTTGTAGTGCAGCTCGCGCTCCGGGTTCAATAACTCCGATTACGGGAACAGGAAATTTGCTTGCCAACAACGGCAGTGCGACCGATGAAACGGTGTTACACGCGACAACGAGCGCCTTCGCATTTTTCCGCATCAGCATTCCAGCCAGTTCCACTGCGTAGCGTTGCACGGTTTCGGGGCTTTTCGGGCCGTAGGGAACACGCGCTGTGTCGCCAAGATAACAAATGTTTTCGTTTGGCAGTAAATCGCACAGGGCCTTCACCACGGTGAGACCGCCAATCCCCGAATCGAAAACTCCGATTGGTCGCGGATCGCTCATGCAGCAGGAAACTCATGGCGATGGCCGCACGCTGCAAATAGCAGCGCCTCTCCCTTTCAAAGGGAGAGGGCAGGGTGAGGGTTGATTTCCGACGCGTGAGCGATCTCTCTTTTTTCACCAATGGAGAGGCGGAATCTGTGGCACAACGGTGCGTTGGCAATTTGCAAACGTCGCCGCGTTTCGGATGATTGATCGCGATGGCTGAACTGCCCAAGAGATACGATCCGAAAGCAGTTGAACCGAAGTGGTATCAGCGATGGATCGACAATCGCGATTTCGTTGCGAACGCGAAGTCGTCCAAGCCGCCGTTTTCAATCGTTATGCCGCCGCCCAACGTCAC
>JBGPNR010000243.1:0-3808 GCA_041487635.1 Candidatus Udaeobacter sp.
ACGCTCGATCGGCAAACCCATCGCGAGCAAAACGTGCGACGCGACGACTGATCCTACCATACAGGCCGATCCGCTGGAAGCGCAGACACCTTCCAAATCGAGGGCGATAAGCAGCATCTCGGAATCCAGCCCTAGCAAACTCATGTTCAATGTGTTTGCCAGCCGCGGTGCGTTTTGGGCGTTCTGTTTTGCGTCTGGAACGTTTTGGGAAATTCGCGTCCAGAGCTCATCACGCAATTCTGATTGACGCTCCTGTTCACTTTCGCGATCTCGCAATGTCCATTCGGCGGCCGCTGCCATCGCCGCAATAGCGGCGACATTTTCTGTCCCGGGACGTCGCTCGTTTTCGTGCGCGCCGCCGAACATGATCGGCTGAACAGACAATCCGCTGCGGAGATAGAGAAAACCAACGCCTTTTGGTCCGTAAAATTTGTGCGCAGCGAAACTGGCCGCATCGACCAGCGAGAGATCAACACCGTCATCCTGAGCGGAGCGCAGCGGAGTCGAAGGATCCCGTGGCATTAACTTTGAGGCGGCATCGCGGGATTCCTCGACTTCGCTCGGAATGACAACTGGCATTTTACCGAACGCCTGGACCATGTCGGTGTGCAGGAGAACGCCATGCTCACGGCAGATCTGCGAGATTTCAGGCATCGGCTGAATCACGCCCGTCTCATTATTTGCCGCCATAATCGACACCAGCCGCGTATCCGGTCGGATCGACTTCGAGAGCTGATCAAGATCGACAATTCCGTCACGCGCGACATTGAGCCATGTCACTTCGACATTTTCGTGCTTTTCCAAATGCTCGACGGCGTTCAGAACCGCGTGATGCTCTGTTTTGGCTGAAATGATATGAGCGGCGCGCGACGATTGACGCCGTGCGAGACCGAGCACAGCCAGATTACATGACTCAGTTCCGCCGCTGGTGAAAATGAGCTCGTGCGGTTTGACTCGAAGCAGCCCAGCGAGCTTGTCCCGCGCATCGTCAATCGCTGCCCGAGCACTTCGGCCTGCCGCGTGCACACTCGATGGATTGCCGAAGTGTCGACCGAGATACGGTAGCATCGCCTCGCGCGCTGCATCGCATAGCGGAGTCGTCGCATTATAATCGAGGTAAATCATTCAATTTTTCCTCTTAATCTTGATCCTATTCTTCCTCGTGCTTACCGGCGCTCCCGGCGGTCGCGCCCTATCAACTGTAGCCGCGTCGCTGTGAGACGCGTGGCGGTCGCTTTCCAAACGCGTCAGCGTCGCGCTTCGCACAGCGAACGGGCTAAAGGATTGGGCGCTTTCATTCACGAAATTCATCGCGTGTGGTCGCCGGTCGCTTCTTTCGCTTTGGCACGATGCGCAGCTGTTTCTCCTCGTAATATACCAGCGAATCGGGTGGAACACTTTGGATAA
The DNA here is from genome assembly GCA_041487635.1 of Candidatus Udaeobacter sp. Classification (GTDB taxonomy): domain Bacteria; phylum Verrucomicrobiota; class Verrucomicrobiia; order Chthoniobacterales; family UBA10450; genus Udaeobacter. Next base: position 1,408 of record JBGPNR010000243.1, read on the forward strand.
GAAAAACGTTCCCGCCGATCGTCGATCTTGCACCAATAACGGTTTCGCCCCCCAGAATCGTTGACCCAGGGTAAATCGTCACATCGTCTTCGACAGTTGGATGGCGTTTTCCGCCTTTTTTGATTTTGCCGTGCTCGTCTTTTTGAAAGCTACGCGCACCGAGCGTGACCGCGTGATAAAGCTTAACGCGCGCGCCGATCTCCGTCGTCTCACCGATTACTACGCCAGTACCGTGATCGATAAAAAAATGCGACCCAATCTGCGCGCCCGGGTGGATGTCGATGCCGGTGCGGCTGTGCGCCCATTCAGTCATGATGCGCGGGATCAATGGCACCTTGTCGTAAAGCAGGTGCGCCATTCGATGAATCGCGACCGCTTCCAAGGCCGGATACGCCAGAATGATTTCTTCGTAGCTCGTGGCAGCCGGATCGCCTTCGTAGGCGGCGTCGATATCCGTCCAAAGAAGACGCCGCACTGAGGGTAACTCCTTCAAAAATACGCTCAAGACTTCTTCCGCCTTCGCTTCAGCTGCTTCGTCAGGTAGAGTTTTCCCAAAGCTTCTGCAAATTTCCGTTTTCAGTCGTGCGTGCAAATTTCTGATGCGCGTACGCGTGGTATCTACCAGATCTCCAGAGCTCACTAGCGCTTCGCTGCGAAAACCGGGAAACATCAAGCTCATCAGCTCGGCGCAAGCCGCTTCGATGGCGAGACGCGAGGGCAGAGTGGCGGCGGCGGCGAGATAATTTATGCCACCGGTTTCGCCATATGTCTGAAGCAGTTCCTCAACCGCGTCGCGGTTCGTCGAATCCATCACAGGAAATATGCGCCCGCTTCTGGATGAGCGAAAGGAGAACTGTGGCATGAGAGAAGCCGTTGAAAACGGCTTTCCGCCCATGAACACGCATGATCACCGGCCTGAAGGCTGGTGTTAATGAGAAGGAGCGGGCGCGCCGGGAATGGCCGCGAAATTAAATCGTCGGGCGCACTCGTTAATTCAGACGGCAGTGGGAGCCCTGAGCGACACCGGCTTTAAGCCGGTGACAGGCAGCGAGCGTTAGACATTAGCCGTTTCAACCAGCCTCACCGACCCAAACTTATCATATTGCAAGCAGGCTTCTCATTAACACCGGCTTTCAAGCCGGTGTCTTCAGCAGGATGTGGACATCAGCCGTTTTAACCGCTTACGATTCGGGCCTGATGTCCGCCCATTCTTACTCTCGCTGCTGGATTCACTTGATTTGGGGAACTCTGGATCGCGCGAGATTATTGAACAAAACGGCTGCGAAACGTCTATCTCGCTACTTGGACGATTACGCCGAAAGCAAAGGCGTTTACATGAAAATCAACTACATGAATGCCGATCACGTTCACGCGCTTGTCGATCTTCCAACTGCGCTTTCAATAGAAGAATTGACGCAACTCCTGAAGGGAAGCTCATCCCACTGGATTAACTCGCATGACATCATCATGGGAAAATTCGCGTGGGGCAGAGGCTATGGCGCCTTTTCGGTGTCAGAATCAAATGTGCCTCAAGTCGCGCGATATATCGCAGATCAAGAAGAACATCATCGCGTGCGCACATTCGCAGAGGAACTCAAAGAGTTCATCGACCGTCACGGGCTGCATTGGAAAGATGAGGGAAGCCGTTAAAACGGCTAATGCCCATGTTTGCCGGAAACACCGGCCTAAAGGCCGGTGTTAATGACATCAAAGCCAATGCTGGGAACAAGCATCACAATGGCTGTGTGTTACGCGTTACGCGCGCTGAGCCATTGCAGGGCAAAGCGCGCGACTTCGCGAGAATTCTTCAGGTCAAGTTTGTCTTTGATGTGCGCCCGATGGGTTTCCACTGTCTTGGGGCTGAGATGCAATAGCTTCGCAATTTGACGCACTTCGTTTCCTTTGCCGATCAGCTCCAGGATTTCAAGTTCGCGATCGCTGAGTCTCTCGACCGCGTCGGTCTCGCCTTCAGCCTGGCGATGCGCGAATTTTGTGATCACCTGCGCCGCCATGGCCGGGCTAAGGTAAGGGCGCCCATTAAAAACTTCGCGAATTGCTTGGATCACATTAGCCATGGCCTCATGTTTCATGACGTAGCCGTCCGCTCCGGCGCGGAGCGCGCGCACAGCGTAGAGCGATTCATCATGCATCGAGAGCACCAGAACCGGCAGGCTCGGAAATTCTGCGCGGATATTTTTGATCAGCTCAATCCCATTGGCGCCGGGCAAACTGAGATCGACGATCGCCATGTCGGGATTCAGCTTCCGAATTACCTCCATCGCTTCCGCCGCGTTATCGGCTTCACCGCAGACCGCGAAGTTCGCGTCGGAATGAATCAATTCCTCGAGGCCCTTCCGAAATAGTGGGTGATCGTCGACGATCAGAAGGCGTTTTGTTTCCG
>JBGPNR010000244.1:0-3800 GCA_041487635.1 Candidatus Udaeobacter sp.
AAGTGGTGAAGGCGTTCGTTGCGCTCAAGATGGGTTTCAAACCGAGCGACGCGCTGCGAATGGAGCTGCTTGGGTTCGGGCGGAAAAGACTTGGCTCGGCCATTGCGCCGAAAGAAATCCAGTTTGAATGGGACCTGCCAAAAACTCGCAGCGGGAAAATGATGCGGCGTTTACTCAAGGCCCGCGAGATGGGATTGCCAGAGGGTGACATTTCGACATTGGAGACATGAGCACACACGGAGGTGATTTGCTGTATCAGATGCTGCGCATCCGTCGCTTCGAAGAAAAATGCGTTGAGCTCTATAGCGCGCAGAAAATTCGCGGGTTCTTGCACCTTTATATTGGTGAGGAAGCGGTGGCCGTGGGCGCCATCAGTTGTCTCGCGCCGGACGACACGATTGTCGCCACATACCGCGAGCATGGTCAGGCGTTGGTGCGCGGCGTTTCACCTGGCGCCATCATGGCCGAAATGTACGGAAAACTGGAAGGATGCGCGCGCGGCCGCGGTGGCTCGATGCATTTTTTTGATGCGGAGAAGCGGCTTTACGGCGGCAACGCAATTGTCGGTGGCGGACTGCCGCTGGCGGTTGGCATGGCGCTGGCGGACAAAATGCAAAAGCGTCAGCGCGTGACATGCTGTGTTTTTGGCGACGGCGCCGTGGCCGAGGGTGAGTTCCATGAGTCAATGAATTTGGCGTCGCTATGGAAACTGCCCGTGCTGTTTTTGTGCGAAAATAATCTCTACGCGATGGGAACAGCGCTGCGATTCGAACATTCCGTGACTGAATTGGTAAAAAAAGCCGATGCCTACGACGTCGCGGCTGCAGCGGTTGACGGAATGGACGTGTTCGCTGTTGAAACGGCAACACAAAAAGCGCTCGAGTACATTCGTTCAGGCGCCGGACCATACTTTCTCGAATGCCGGACATATCGCTTCCGCGCGCATTCGATGTTTGATGCCGAACTTTATCGGTCAAAGGCTGAGGTTCAGGAATGGAAAAAGCGCGATCCGATCTCCAACTTGTCCGTTCGTCTGAAAAGCGAGGGCGCGATCACCGACGCCGATATTGAGGAAATGGAGCGCAAAGCCGCGGATGAGGTCGCTGAGGCCATAACGTTTGCCGAAGCCGGTACTTGGGAACCGGTCGAGGATCTCACACGCTTTGTTTATTCCGAACGGAGGACGCCATGAAAATGATCACTTACCGCGAGGCTATGCGCGAGGCGATTCGCGAAGCTTTGCTCAGGGACGAGCGCGTCTTTCTGATGGGCGAAGACGTCGGGCGTTACGGTGGATCTTTTGCGGTGAGCAAAGGCTTGTTCGAGGAATTCGGTCCGGACCGTATTCGCGACACGCCGCTTTCGGAGTCGGCGTTCGTAGGCGCGGGAATCGGGGCGGCGCTGAATGGGATGCGGCCCATCGTGGAGATCATGACAGTGAATTTCAGTCTGCTTGCGCTCGATCAGATCGTAAACAATGCCGCGACGTTGCTACACATGTCCGGCGGTCAGTTCAACGTGCCGTTGGTAATCCGTATGTCCACTGGTGGAGGAAAACAGCTCGCGGCGCAACATTCGCACAGTCTCGAAGGCTGGTACGCGCATATTCCAGGAATCAAAGTGCTGACTCCGGCGACGATCGAGGACGGGCGCTGGATGTTGGCAGCCGCGCTCGCGGATCCGGATCCGGTGCTGATTTTCGAGAATCAGACACTCTATAATATGGAGGGCGCGCTTCCCGGAGACGTCACTTCTGTGGACATCGATCATGCGCGCGTGCGTCGTTCCGGACGCGACATCTCGATCATCACGTACGGAGCCGGTTTGTGGAAATCGCTCGAAGCGGCGGAGACACTTGCCGCCGAAGGGATCGAAGCCGAGGTGATCGATCTCCGGACGTTGCGTCCGCTCGACAACGAAACGTTCCTTGCCTCGATCGCAAAAACGCATCGCGCGCTCATTGTCGATGAAGGATGGCGCAGTGGCGGCATTTCAGCTGAAATCAGTGCGCGAATTATGGAAGGTGTGTTTTACGATTTAGATATTCCAGTCGAGCGGGTTTGTGGTGCTGAAGTGCCGATGCCTTACGCAAAACATCTGGAATTGGCCGCGCTGCCGCAGCCTGAAAACATTGCGGCAACAGCAAGAAAGATGGTGCGCAAAAATGGGTGAGTTTCGGATGCCGAGCCTCGGCGCCGATATGCAAGCCGGGATTTTGATGCATTGGCGCGTCAAGCCCGGCGACAAGGTCAAGCGCGGCGACATCATCGCTGACGTGGAGACTGACAAGGGTCTGATTGAAGTCGAAATCTTTGAGAATGGTGTTGTCGATCAACTTCTGGCTGAGCCGGGAAAAAAGCTCCCGGTTGGAACGTTGCTGGCGACCATCCGAGGCAAGGGCGAACCGAGTGTTCCAGTTGCGCCAGCGCCTGCTGCCGCTCCGCCATTGCCAAAGGCGGTCGTCGAAGCAAAGCCTTCGATTGCCGCGGCGCCAATTGCGCACGTCCGGGCTTCGCCTCTCGCGCGCAAGACCGCGCAGGAACTGGGCGTTGACCTAACAAGAGTCAAAGGCACAGGCGCAGGAGGCGTGATCGAGCAGACGGACGTGTTGCAGGCCGCGAGTCTGATGAAGGAACAAAAGCCCCTTGCGCCGGCCGAAAAATTCAGGCGCGCGATCGCCGCTGCTATGTCGCGTTCCAATCGCGAAATTCCACATTACTACTTGGAGACTGAGATCGACATGACGAAAGCACTGCGCTGGCTGAGTGCTCAGAATACACAGCGTTCATTGAAAGAACGACTGCTCCCAGCCGTGCTGTTGCTCAAAGGGGTCGCGCGCGCGCTGCGCGATGTTCCTGAATTGAACGGCTACTGGATCGACAATGAGCTGCAAAAAAAAGATGCCGTACATGCCGGTTTCGCCATCGCCTTGCGCCAGGGCGGTCTGATCGCGCCAGCAATTCACGATGTGCATCTCAAAACGCTCGATGAACTCATGGCCGCCATTCACGACCTCGTCCCGCGCGCGCGTTCCGGGCGCCTGCGCAGCTCGGAATTGACCGACGCGACCATCACAGTGACAAACCTCGGCGACCTGGGAGTCAAAACGTTGTTCGGCGTGATTTACCCGCCCCAGGTCGCGCTCGTTGGTTTTGGAAAAATTGTTGAGCGGCCATGGGCCGAAGCTGGCACGGTCAGCATTCGTCCGATTTTGACTGCGACCCTTTCAGCAGATCATCGCGCGACGGATGGCCTGCGCGGCGCACAATTCTTAGAGGCTCTAAACGATCATCTGCAAATACCGGAGGAGTTATGACCGAGGCGGAACTGAAACAGATCATCTTCGACGGTCTTCGCAAAATCGCACCGGAGAGCGAACCGGAAACGTTGGCGCCTGACGTGAACGTTCGCAAAACGCTCGACATCGATTCGTATGATTTCCTCAACTTTCTAATCGGTTTGAGCGAGAAGCTCGGTGTCGAAGTTCCGGAGGAAGATTACGGCAAGATCCGGAGCCTAAAAGAATTGCTCACTTATTTGTCGGCGCGAGTTGGCCAAGGCGTCTCAAGATGAAATCACTTACGACTTCGAATGGACAGAACGGCCAGCGCTCATCGCGAATGGATCGAAACGTGAACACGAGCCCGAACATCGACATCGCAGGTCGGCTCGATGAAGTCGCGAATATTTTTGCCCAGCAGGGCGCAAATCGGTTTCGGATTCAGGCGTATCGCGAAGCCGCGAACGTGCTTCGCCGCCTGCCGCGTTCGGTCGCTGATATTTTCAAATGCGAAGGAATC
>JBGPNR010000245.1:0-3784 GCA_041487635.1 Candidatus Udaeobacter sp.
CCGAGTCGTAGACGATGTTCGGTTCGATCAAAAGGCTTCGGCCATGGATGCGCCCGGTAATATTCGTTAAGCGCGAGCAGCTTGTTGATCGCGCCCCTTTCATTGTCGGCGTAATCAATTTGCGCGTTAGCGGGATCAAAAACTCTTGGAGCGGGAGCGGCCGGACGCTTTTCTTTCGGCCGATGATGGCGAAAACCGCTACCGTTCCTCGGCGCACCGTTCGCTGATTTTCGGACTAGGTAGAGCTGTTCCTCTTCTTTGACGCGGGCGCCTTTTTTTGAGCCGGTCGACGCGCGAGAAGTTTTCGTCGCGACGGGGGATTTCCGCATGGCCATATTTAGCATGCGACCGTTTCGAACGCTACGAAATTGCGCTTCTGAGCTTGCAAATTCAACTCGAAGCTAGATGAACTGCGAATTTAAGTCCGGAAAAAAAACGCGCGACAGCGCCAACGCGATGATGGGATCGATTGACAAGTCGCCGAACTCGTCTATAGAGAGTGCCCGCTCGTCATACCGAGTCGTTGTCAGAGGTCCGCGCGTCCCCAAGAGTTAGCGCGCCGGAGCTGTTCCGAATCCGAAGTAAAAGCTGCATTCCTGCGGCTTTCGGCATCGAGAATAGGGTGCTCCGCCCAAGACTCGACAACATCGGAGCAACCCCAAAACACCATGAAGCTATTTTACACAGTCATATTTTTCTCATTGCTGGCATCGGCCGCTTTCGCGCGCGAGGAATCGATCCTGGCTCGTGTCACCAGTTACTGGGCAGGCGAGGGCTCTAAATACGCCAGTACCGGCCGACGACTACACTCCGGACATTGCGCCGTCGATCCCAAGCGAATTCCGTACGGCAGTAAAGTTGTTTTCCCGGATCGCGCCTGCACCGCGGTCGACACCGGACCGGCGGTCGTTAGTCGCAAAGCGGCTCGTCTATGCGGACGGACTGCGAGCCAACTCAAGGCCATCGTGGTCGACCGATTTTTTGAAACAAAGCGAGAGGCGATGGCGTGGACGAACACGCATCCCCACTTTATGACCCTTCAAGTTGTCCGGCCCGGATCTCACTCAGAACCGTCCGAGCTATGATTAAGGGGAAAAATATTTGTAATCGCTTCTTCCACGGCGAGAGGGACTTACAGCTGAGATCGCAGGCCGATGCTGGACAAAGAGCCAAACGACTGTACATAGATGCAGATGAAAATGATCAACGCGCCGATTCGCGCTGCCCGCTGGGGCGGGCTGGCGGCATAGAGGCTCGTTAGACTTCGCCAAGTTGGAGCCCGCAATTCGCGGCACCCCAGTGGTCGAATCTTACCACGCGCGGGTTTTTTCCGCCGGTATCCCGAACCGACTTCGGCAATCACACTTAACAACGTAGAAAGTTATGAAACCAATACTTCAAATTAATCACAAACAGCGAGGCTCACGTCGCGACAACCGCGCACGGCGCGGTCACCAGAGTTTTCCATTAACGGATTACAACTACCATCCAACAGCGGAAAGCGAGGTGAATTCCTCCGCCCGCTGGCGGGCCACTAAGTCGCCCGCCTTCCACAAATTAAGCAGTGAATTCCTGGGCGGAGAAACAAGCCGGGATTATCTTGCTGAGCTTTTGTTCTTCATTGTGATCACTGGCATCGCGGCTTGGCCGGTCATGTCGATGCTGATCGCAGTGATTCGCATGATTAGGAATTACTAACCGACCAGATTAATCAGAGTGGTTAGCGGTTGCCGCCGACGACGCCGCGAATAGTTTGGCGTGAGCAGGTGAGCATCTATGAAGGCAACGACAAAGCTCGTCCACGTGATCCTCTGGTTGGCGCTGACACTGGCCGGCTTCAATCTGCGTGCAGCGAAGGAACCGCTCTACGACGGGCTCGGCTCCTATTCGCGCAAGATCACGACCGACTCGCCGGAAGCGCAGCGTTACTTCAATCAAGGCCTCGCTTTCGTTCACGGATTCAACCACAACGCGGCCATCCGTGCATTTCAGCAAGCAGCGGATTTCGATCCCAAATGTGCAATGGCGCACTGGGGTGTCGCGCTGGCCTGCGGTCCGCACATCAACTTGACTGTTGTCCCCGCGGCCGCCGCCGATTTGGCTTGGAAAGAACTCGCGCTGGCCAAAGAAGACGCCGCCAAAGCTTCACCGGTGGAGCGCGCGTTAATCGATGCGCTTAGCAAGCGTTACGCAAATCCGCAGCCGGAAGATCGCAGCCCGCTCGATCGCGCTTATGCCGACGCTATGCGCGAAGTGTGGAAGAAATTTCCAAAGGATGTCGACGCTGGCGCGTTTTTTGCCGAAGCGATGATGGACTTGCGACCATGGGATCAATGGACACCGGAGGGCCAAGCGCAACCCGGCACAGATGAAATTCTGGCCACGCTTGAGGCGGTTTTGAAGTTGAACCCGAACCATCCATTCGCGAATCATCTTTATGTTCATGCGATGGAAGCATCGCTGCATCCAGAACGCGCGATCGCCGCGGCGGACCGCCTTCGCAATTTGCAGCCTGGCCTCGCGCACAACGTGCATATGCCATCGCACATCGACATTCGCACTGGCCGCTGGTTGGAAGCGGTAGAGACCAATCTCAAAGCCGTTGCGGCCGACGAGCGTTACCGGAAAATCTTCGGTCCGGCCAAAGGTTTTCTGAATGTCTATGTCGCGCATAACCGGCACATGCTCGCGTATTCGGCCATGATGTCGGGCCAGCGTGAACTCGCGATGAAACACATCCGCGCCATGGTCGCGGAGTTACCGGCCGATTTTCTCAAGGAGAACGCCCTACAAGGGGAAGCATTCGTCGCGATGCCGCTGGAAGTGATGGTGCGCTTTGGGCTCTGGGACGAAATTTTGGCCGAGCCGGATCAGTACGCCGACTACATGCCGTTTACGCGCGCTTTTCATCATGCCGCGCGCGCGATTGCATATGCGGCAAAAGGCGACACCGCAAACGCGCGTAAAGCACAAAGCGTTTTTCTTGAACGCGCCAAACTCGTCCCGAAAGAAGAGTCTATGGGCAATAATAGTTGCGAGATGATTCTTGGCGTCGTGATTCCAATGGTCGAAGGCGAAATCCTGGTCGCGGAAGGCAAGATCGAGAGCGGCATTGAGCAATTGCGTACCGCGATAAAAATGGAAGACGCGCTCAAATACGACGAGCCGCCGGGCTGGTTGATTCCAGTGCGTCACTCGCTCGGCGCCGTCCTAATGAAGCAAAAGCGTTTTGCCGAAGCCGAACAGGTCTATCGCGACGATCTCGGGCGTTTGCCGGGAAACGGCTGGTCGTTACTGGGACTCGCGGAAAGTTTGCGCGGACAAAGGAAAAATGAAGAGGAAGCAAAAGCCACGACTGCAAGCTTTCAAAAAATCTGGGCAAAGGCCGACCTCAAGATTACAAGCTCCTGTCTCTGCCAACCGGCGATGAATTGACGTTTGTCTGCCTGGTTTGCGCGCGAGCGCGCGGCAGTTTGCTCAGGGCTATCCGGTCCGCTTGAGCACCCTACGTTCCGAAATTGGCGGGGAAATTACAGCTTGGCGTAAACGCCGAGCAGCGGGCGGCGCGATGGAGTCGGCGAACGGAAATCGCTGACAAACCCCTCCCGGGTGCGGATCTCGACATGACCGACGCTGCGTGACGTGCCGTACACGAGCACCGAACCGACCGGCGCGGAGAATGGATCCGTCACTGAGAGTCTTTTGCATCCGTCCTTGCTGACGAGTTCTTGAGCAGCGTCTCGTGCGAGTTCGGTCTTCGGGCGCGAATCAATCGCACCAGAAG
>JBGPNR010000246.1:0-3784 GCA_041487635.1 Candidatus Udaeobacter sp.
CGACACGACTCGCGTCTCGAACGGTACCGGCAAAACCACTTGCGGCTTTTTTCAACCGGGTACGGATCGCGTGCTCTTTGCCGCAACCCATGCTGACCCGCAGTCGCTGGCAAAACAAAAAGCAGAACTCGAATTTCGGGCGAGCGGAAAACAGCGCCGCTACTCGTGGGATTACGATGATGCGTTCGAAATTTATTCGGCAAAACAAGACGGCACCGATCTGGTGAACCTCACGCATTCGCCCGGCTACGACGCCGAGGGCGCGTTTTCGCCGGACGGTAAGCAAATTGTTTTCTGTTCGCTTCGCGCAGCGTTCCCGATCGAAAAACTCTCGTCCGAGCTGCGCGCTCGATATGAGAAAGATCCGTCGTGGTTTGGTGACATTTACATCATGAACGCGGACGGCTCGAACGTGCGTCGTCTCACAAATGTGCCGGGCTATGATGGCGGCCCGTTTTTTTCGCCGGATGGTCAGCGGATTATTTGGCGGCATTTCGAGGAGAACGGGATGATCGCCGACATCTGGACGATGAAAACGGACGGCTCGGACAAGCGGCGCATCACCGATTTCAAATCGATGTCGTGGGCGCCGTTCTATGACCCGACCGGCAAATACATCATCTTTACGTCGAACAAATTTGGTTTCGAAAATTTCGAGTTGTTCATTGTCGATGTGGATGGTGAGCGCGAGCCGGTGCGCGTGACCTTCACGGCCGGGTTCGATGGGTTGCCAGTGTTTTCTACGGATGGAAAAAGGCTTTGCTGGACGAGCGGGCGCACGACTGACGGCAAGGCGCAGCTATTTCTCGCCGATTGGAATGACGAAGCCGCGCGCGCAGCGATCGCAGCCGCCCCGAAACGCTCGCAAGGGAGCAGAGACGTCGCCACATTCTCGCCGAAGATTACCGAAGCCGATTTGCGACACGAAGTAGAATGGCTCGCCAATGAAGCGCGCGATGGTCGCATGACCGGCAGCGCGGGTGCGCAGGCCACAGCTAACTGGCTCGCGGATTATTTTCGCCGCGCCGGTCTGCAATCGTTTGCGGAGAATTTTGCCGTGCCGTTTGAGTTTAATGCCGGCGAACGCGTGTTGCCGGAGAAGACCCGGCTTGAAATTGCGGCGGGCGCATCTCGCCCTTTCCGCGCCAAACTGGATCAGGATTTCCGCCCGCTTCCTTTCAGTGAAAGTGGTGAGGCGAGCGGCGAGGTGGTGTTCGCCGGATACGGTCTCGTTGCACCCGGCGACCAGGGTGCGCTCTATGATTCTTACGCGGGCTTGGACGTGAAGCGCAAAATCGTTCTCATCCTTCGCTACGTTCCGGAGAATGTGGAACCGGCGCGGCGCGCGCAGCTGAATCGTTATGCGGGACTGCGATATAAAGCCATGCTCGCCCGCGAACGCGGCGCGAAAGCCGTGCTCGTCGCGACTGGGCCGAACTCACCGCATGCCGGAGAACTCGTGCCTCTCACAGGCGATTTCACAAATTCGGCCAGTGGCATAGTCGCGGCGTCGATTAATGGAAAAACGGCAGACGCGCTTCTCGTGTCCAGTCGAAGAACTTTGAAAGAGCTGCAGACTGCACTCGACAGCGAGAATCCTCACGTCAAATCCGGCTTCATATTGCCGAAGGTGAAAGCAACGCTCGCCTGCGGCGTCGAGCATTTGAAAAAGAGCGATTCCGATGTGGTCGCGTATCTTTCGCCCTCACAAAACTCGAGCGGTGATGAATACATTGTGGTTGGCGCGCACTACGATCACCTTGGTCACGGCGGCAGCAGTTCGCTCGACCGGGCTGGCGAGGAAAATAAAATCCACCCTGGCGCTGACGATAATGCATCTGGCGTCGCGTGGGTGATGGAACTGGCAGCGTCGCTCGCAAAAGAACGCGCAGAGCATCCGGATGAATTTCGGCGCGGCGTGATCTTCGCCTGTTGGTCGGGCGAAGAAATCGGGCTGATCGGCTCAGCCGCATTTTGCGAGCATCCGCCGGTGCCCCTCAACAAAGTTACTGCATATGTGAATGCGGACATGGTCGGTCGGATGCGCGACAACAAACTGACCCTGCAAGGGGCTGGTTCATCGCATGCATGGCGACGATTGATCGAGAAAAGAAATGTCGCTGCCGGATTTAATCTTGCGCTCCAGGACGACCCATATCTGCCGACCGATGTGACCAGTTTCTACACGAAAAATGTTCCGGTGTTGAATTTCTTCACCGGCGCGCATGAAGATTATCATCGACCAACAGACACTGCCGATAAGCTTAGTTACAAGGATCTCGAGCGCATAACCAGGTTTGCCCGCGACATCGTTGTCGATCTTGCGCAAAGCTCGGGCCGTCTCGATCTCGCCAAAGTGGAAACGACCGGCCAGACTGGCGGCGGTCGCGAAACGCTACGCACTTATCTCGGCACCATTCCCGATTACACGACCGAAGTGAAAGGCGTGAAACTCAGCGGCGTGCGCGGCGGCAGCCCGGCGGAAAAGTGCGGGCTTAGAGGTGGCGATGTCATCGTGGAGTTTGCAGGCCAAAAAATCACTAACATCTACGATTATACGTACGCGCTGGACGCGGTGAAAATCGGCCAGCCCACGCGTATGGTGCTGGAGCGTGATGGACAGAGGGTGACGCTCGAAGTCACACCCGAAGCGCGAAAATAGACGCGAGCACGCGCGATCAGGTAGTTTTGCTGCCGCGCATTTTGCGTACTTCGATTGCGATTCGTGCAAGCTGATCGCTAACATCATCGCGCGGGATCTTCAGTTCAATGAGGTGGACGCGATTGGACTTTTGCGCACGCGAGAGAGCGGCGTCGAATTCGGCTTTTGTAGATGCGATGGTGCCTTCGCCGTCGCGCACGAGTTCGCAGATTTTGCTGTAGTTCCACTGGGTGATGGTATTAAGACAGCCCTCGCGAATTTTGCGCATCGTGCCATAGCCGTCATTGTTTAAAACGATAATGATCGGATTTAGACCGAGGCGGACCGCTGTGGAGATTTCGACGCCGGTCATCTGGAATGCGCCGTCGCCAACGAGAACATAGGGCCGCAGCTTTTTTGCAGCCATGGCGACGCCGATGCTCGCCGGAACGGCGAAACCCATCGACATGTAATATGCGGGCGCAATGAATTGCGCTTGCCTTGCGCTGCGAATACCGACTGCGCCAAAGATTGCGTCGCCAATATCCGCAATGACGCAACAGCGCTCGTCGAGATGCAACGAAAGAATTCGAAAAACGTCGATCATGGTTAGAGCGTACGATCGCTCTGCTTTTTTCAGCGGCTCTGGCAGGGCGTGAGGATTGGGATGGCTGAAGTGTTTTGGCATGATCCTTGCAGTGGCAAGCGCCTCGAGGAAATCGCGAAACTGAATTGAATCGTAGCGATGATATTGAACGCTCACGCGTTCGGACGTCGCCAGAACTGTGCGTCCGCGGTCGAGCTTCGCCGTGTAAAAGCCCATGCTCATGTCCGTGATAAAAGTCCCGAGCATCAGCACGAGGTCGGCAGACTCGACGTACTTCCGAACGTGTTCATCGCTGCTCATGGCGCCGCCATACACACCGAGGTAAAGCGGATGGTTTTCCGGAACTGCGCTCTTGCTTAACAGATCGGCGGCGATCGGAATGTTCATCCGCTCCGCCATTCGCACCACCAAACGAGCGGTGCGATACCGCGCCAGCTCGACGCCGGCAAGAATGACCGGTTTTTTCGCCGCGCGAATCAGCGACAGGGTCTCGTTGAGTGCTGCATCGAGCGTGTGTGGATCGGATTTTTCAGGCG
>JBGPNR010000247.1:0-3765 GCA_041487635.1 Candidatus Udaeobacter sp.
ATAGTGATCGGTTAGCGGGACATCGCGATCGGTCGGCGCGAAAACAACTCCGCCAGCTACAAGATTTTCTGCGGGCGCAGTCGGAAATTCTTCCTGGGTGGGTGTGCGTTCAGCGATCGTGACGTAGCCGGTCGCCTTAACAAACTTCTCGAACTGCCCATTTGTCACTGGAGTCGCATCCATCCAGAAACCATCTACGCGAACGCGATGAATCGGACCCGCGTCGTTCGACGCCATTGGCATTTCGTGGCTGCCTTTGCCGTTTACAACGGCGCCCATCGAGAACTCACCGCCCGGAATCCAGACCATGCCTTTTGGTGCTTTGCCTGGCGCTCTCGTTTTATTAGGCAGTGTCGGCGCGAATGCGGAACTACCCTCCTGCGCGTCAAGCCATTGTGTCAGAGCCGGGCTAAAACTGACAACTGCAATAAGAGTAAAAATGATTCGGCTCACTTCAGTCCTCGATCGTTGCTGCGATATCTTCTGCGGTTTCCACAGTTTTCTTATCAGCCGCGCTGAGGTTTGAAGGCTTCGTATCTATGGTCACCTTTTCGATCTTGCCGGTGCACTTGTTCTCTCCCCGCTTGTAATCGTTGGATACCATCGTTTCGTTGTCCACGCCTACATCAGTGCCTTCATCTGCCGAGAAGGCATAAGGCTGGGTCTTCGGAATCCGCCCTTCCGCCACTTTTTGTCCGTCCACATAGAGCGCACACTTGCCGCCTGAGCCAGGTTTTGGGGCATCGATTATGAATTCGTACTTGATCTCGTGCTTGCCTGGCAACAGAGCCGTTTGCCCGCCGATATTGGTCCGTTCGACTCCAAAGTAATTGTATTCGTGATGGACTTTTCCATCCTTCATGTAGAGCACCCAGCCGCCGAACGCGCCGGCCTGGGCTATGATCACGCCATTTGTATTTGCGTCCTTCAATTCGACCGGTGCTGTGATCGTATAGGAGCGGTTCTTTACGTTGATGAACGCGTTTTCCGCCATACCGGTCATCCCCGGATAAACCGTCAGCGAGGTCCGATTGCCCATCAGGTCGGGTCGCCCGGCAATGGATGCGTCAAAGCGTTCTGATCTGCGATCATCGATAGGCAGCACATGATTCTTGATCGCTTCCTTGGTGAAGAGGTCCTGAAGCTCTTTCAGCTTTGCAGGATTTTGCGTGGCGAGATCATGGGCTTGGCTGAAGTCCTCGGCTACATGATAAAGTTCCCAAGTGTCTTGGGAGAGCGGCGGCAGCGGCACCATCAACCAGGGAATCGAATGGCGCGTGCACGCGACCCAGCCATCATGATAGATGCCACGATTGCCAAACATCTCGAAATACTGAGTCGTGTGTGTCTCGTTGGCTTTGGGATTGTCGAACGTGTAAACCATTGATGTCCCATCAAAAGGTTTTTGCATTGTTCCGTTGACGCTCTTCGGGAATGGCAAACCCGCGGCTTCCAACACAGTAGGCGCAATATCGGTTACGTGAGTAAACTGGGAGCGAATTTCTCCCTTGGCTTTAACTCTCGCCGGCCAATGGATCACAACTCCGTTAGTAGTGCCGCCGTAATGCGAAGCGATCTGTTTGGTCCACTGAAACGGCGTGTCTCCCGCCCATGCCCAACCAATGGCATAATGTGGAAACGTCGTTGGGTCGCCCCAGTTATCCAGATGCGGCATGTTAATCGCGGCGGTGTTGATGATGCCGTTCAGCGCCATCATTTCATTGTAAGCGCCTTCCGGTCCGCCCTCGGCACTGGCACCGTTATCGCCAACAATGTAAACGAACAAGGTGTTATCCAGTACGCCCATTTCCTGCAGAGCATCGACTAGACGTCCTACTTGTTCGTCAGTGTGCTCGGCGAAACCAGCGAACGTCTCCATTTGCCGCCCCTCAAGTTTTTTCTGGTCCGGCGTCTGGGAATCCCAGGAAGGAATTTCTTTGGGTCGCTTGGTCAGCTCGGCGTTCGCCGGGATGACGCCCATTTGTTTCTGTCGCGCGAACGTTTCATCGCGGAACACATCCCAACCCTGATCGAATTTGCCTTTGTAGCGATCAATATATTCCTTGGGGACGTGGTGCGGCGCGTGCAGAGCGCCCGTCGCGAAGTAGACAAAGAAAGGCTTGTCCGGCGTTAACGCGTGTTGCGCCTGCATCCATGCGATCGCCTGGTTCGTCATATCAACGGTGAAATGGTAACCGGGATCGTGCGGCGGCTCCACGCGTATGGTTCCATCGAAAATGGCGGGCGCCCACTGATTCGTTTCGCCACCGATGAAACCGTAAAATTTATCGAAGCCAGAATGAGTGGGCCAACGATCAAGCGGTCCGGAAACCGAGACCTCCCACGGAGGCGTTTCGTGATACTTGCCGAAAGCGGCGGTGCTATAGCCATTTAATCGCAACATCTCTGCCATTGGTGCGACACTCTGCGGGCGGATACCTGTGTTACCAGGAAATGCAGTCGCGAGTTCCATGATTGCGCCCGCGTTATTTACATGATGATTGCGTCCCGTTAGCAATGCAGTGCGCGTCGGCGAACAGAGCGCAGTCGTGTGAAAATCGTTATAGCGCAGGCCCGCGGCAGCCAGTTTATCCAGCGTCGGCATCCTGCACGGGCCGCCAAATGTGCTGGGTTGTCCGAACCCGATGTCGTCGAGCAAAACGACGACGACGTTCGGCGCGCCCTTGGGAGCTTTAACTTCAAAGCGCGGCGGCGGCTTAGCATTACGAGCGTCAAGTTCCGTGATGGTTGGCGGCTGAGGCTCGGGAACCGGCAACACGGTCCGATTGATCTGTTGTGCCATCAACGGCAACGGCAGCAAGGTCGACGTAGCGACCAGAAAATGGGTGACTAGCGAGTTCTTCTTTACGATTTCTGATTTCATTGTTTTTGGACTCGTCGTTTCAGTTTCACCGAACTCTTTTAAAAATTACGACGATGGCCCATGTCACGCTCTCGATGTCGTGCTTCGGGCCGCAGAAACTTCGGGACGCCACATGTATTTTTCAATAGGACTTTAGGGCTATCTCCGGATCAAGTTTGGATGCGCGAATCGCTCTCCACACTGACGGTGACCGCGATGGCGACTACGCAGGCCCATTAGAGATTAGGGGCGGACGGCGTTTGTTTGCATGGCCGTCCGTGTGATCGCAACGCGAACGCCGCCACAATAAAAGCGAATGCGACGACGGGCACCGTGCGTCCGCACCGGTTACGAGGCCGGGGCGGGACGAAAGTCTTATTGAGGATGCGCAGGCTTTCTGCTTTCATCACCACTCACGTCTCTGATCATCTCATGAAATTCCTGAAAATCCTCGCTCTCTCCGTCGCTCTGCTCACCAGCGTGCAGGCCGTGCAAAAACCGTCGGCTCATACCAAAGGCACGCCCACCGGAAAACTCACCGGCGCACTCAAGCCGGGCGAGTATTGGTGGAAACCGCAACTCTCGCCGAGCGGTCCGCTCATGGTGCTCGTGAGCATCCCGCAGCAGACTATGCACGTTTATCGCAACGGCCTCCTCATTGGCCGTTCAACCGTGAGCACCGGCTCGAAGGGTCACGCCACGCCGGGCGGCATTTTCACCATCCTCGAGAAAAAGCAGGAGCACTACTCGAAGAAATATAACAACGCGCCGATGCCAAACATGCAGCGGCTGACGTGGACTGGCATTGCCATGCACTCGGGCAATCTGCCCGGTTACCCGGCCAGCCACGGCTGCATCCGACTACCCTACGATTTTTCGCAGTTGCTTTTCAGTGAGACGTC
>JBGPNR010000248.1:0-3764 GCA_041487635.1 Candidatus Udaeobacter sp.
ACTCGAGAACTGCGCGGTTGATCGGAAATGTGAAGATGGTGATCACCGACAAATCTCATCTCACGGCGAAACCCAACGCGTCCGAATGAAAAAATTAGCGGTGCTCGTGTTTATTGCTTGCACGGTCGGAGCGCGGTTACACGGGCAGATTGCCGCCGCAACAGCCGGCTCGCCTGCGCCTGTGAAGAAGGCGGAGAAACCAGCCAAGAAGAAAGAGGACAAGTCGCCTATAACGAACTTATTTGGCTCGAGCGTTTCGGGATTGCAATCGAATGAACCCGTGACAACTCAAATCTACGCGGACGAGGCTTTTTTTGATTCAACCAAGAACATGGGCATCTTTAGCGGCCGAGTGAAGGTAATCGATCCGCGTTTCAATCTTCAATCTGACAAATTGACAGTGTTCATTACAAAGGGACAAAACCAGAGCCTTGAGAAAGCCGTCGCAGAAGGGAACGTTGGACTCGTGCGCGAACGGCCCGACCCGAACGGTGGAGCGCCCACGCGCGCGATTGGCCGGGCAGATAAAGCTACTTATACGGCTGCAACTGGAGACGTTGAATTGCGGGGGACGCCGCGTGTGCAAGAGGGAGCTAATATGCACGTGGCGACTAGCCCGGATACGGTGATGATCATTAACCAAAACAGCCAGCTGTCCACGCACGGACCGAGCCGCACAGAGATTCGTCAGCAGCCAAACGAGGATAAGAAGGCCAAAGCGACTTCTTCCCAGACTTCACCCTCTCAGACTTCGCCCGCTCAAACGCCACCGCCTGCGACTCTCCCGAAACCATGATCAGTCAAACTGTGCCGGTTTCGACTCCCAAGATTCCTTCGCCGACCACGACGAAAGCGGAAACTGTTCTGAGTACTGATCAGTTAGTCAAGATTTACGGGGGACGCGCAGTCGTGGACGGGGTCAACATGAATGTTCGTGCCAGCGAAATTGTGGGACTGCTTGGGCCAAACGGCGCCGGTAAAACGACCAGTTTTTACATGATAGTTGGTCTGGTCAGGCCAAACAGCGGTCGCGTGATTTTTTCGGACACCGATGTCACCAACTACCCGATGTACAAGCGGGCCCGGCTGGGTATGGGTTATTTGCCGCAGGAGGAATCGATCTTTCGGAAAATGACGGTGGAACAAAACATCCTCGCGATTTTGGAAACGCTTCCGCTGAGTAAAGCTGAGCGGCGGAATCGTTGCGATCAACTGCTGCACCAGTTCGGGATTGAGCGCATCGCGAAAAACACCGCGCTTACCCTGAGCGGTGGAGAAAAACGACGGTTAACAATCGCGCGTTCGCTGGTCACAGAGCCGAAGTTGCTGATGCTCGACGAGCCGTTCAGCGGCGTCGATCCCATTGCCGTTTATGATGTGCAACAAATCATCGTGAACCTGCGCAAATCGGGATTGGCCATCATGATTACGGATCACAATGTACGTGAGACTCTCTCAATCGTAGACCGCGCTTACCTGATTTACGACGGTCGTGTGGAAAGCGAAGGCACAAAAGATTTTCTCATCAATGATCCCATCAGCCGCCAGCTTTACCTCGGCGAACGGTTCAAGATGTGATCAGAATGGCGAAGGAATCGGAACCCGGAACCCGAATCGCTCAATCTTGCCGTTGATCGGGAATAGAGATGAAGTAGAGTCCGCCTGAGGCAATGGAGTTTGCCTTCCCGCTGTCAAAGCTGGGAAAACCGCGATGAGCTAATGACTCCTTCTGACTGAAGGAGTTTTTTTAATGCTGAATTACATCGTGGTGATGCTAGGCGGCGCACTTGGGACTGGAGCGCGATTCTGGGCGTCCGGAATTGTTGCCGGACGCGTAGGAGAATTCTTCCCTGTGGGCACGCTCGTGGTGAACGTTACCGGTTCCTTTGTTATCGGGTTCTTCGCCGCCTTTACAGACCCAGAGGGGCCGTTTCTCGTCCCGCCGCGGTTTCGCCAATTCTTTATGATCGGCGTGTGTGGCGGGTACACCACGTTTTCATCGTTTAGTTTGCAGACACTGGATCTCATTCGGGATGGCGATTGGCTCAAGGCCTCTCTGAATACGCTGCTCTCGTTCGCCTGCTGCCTCGCGGCAGTATGGCTTGGACGAGTGCTTGCCCTCACCATTTTGCCGAAATAGATAACAACCGATGCAACTCCCCGAAGACGCGGTTCTCCTGCGGATTTTCATTGGCGAAAGCGACCGTTACCAGCATCGGCCGCTATACGAGGCGATTGTGCTCAAGGCGCGTGAGTTGGAACTGGCGGGGGCAACCGTCTTGCGCGGCCCAATGGGTTTTGGAAAATCAAGTCATCTGCACACTGCAAAAATCCTTCGATTATCTATGGATCTTCCCATCGTGATCGAAATTGTGGACTCTGAGGAAAAGGTGAATGCGTTCCTGCCTGTGCTCGATCAAATGATGGGCGGCGGTCTCGTTACTCTCGAAAGAGCGAAAGTGATTCGCTACCGGGACCAGGGGAAAAGCTGATAAGCATTTTTGCACGTCTTGACGCAGCCGGAGCTGAGCCGTGAGCTACCGCGCGATGCAGATTGGAAATTGCGCGGCATTCACGCTAGAAGTTAATCCTCATGGCGGAACGACGCTGGACCCAAACTATTACATCTACGAGTGATCAGCAGAAAAGCGTTCCGGTAGTCACGGTCGAAGGGTTTTACAATTGTCACGCTGAAAAGCTCCATATGAAGTTGGAAGGCCCGCGCGTGGGGTTTCATCGGAAAATCCGGGAGCCAACCATTAACCGCCCCGGCCTCGCCCTCTCCGGTTTCTATACGTATTTCGCCGAGAAACGGGTTCAGGTGTTGGGAGCGGCTGAGCATTCATATCTAAAAAGTTTGCCGTCAAGCATTCGGGTAAAGAGATTTCGCGAGTTATGCCAGCGCAAGATCCCGTGTCTGGTGGTGTCGCGCGGGTTTCATCTTGCGCCGGAGTTGCTTGCTGTCACAGCGGAGGCAAAGATTGCGGTGTTCCGCACTCCGATGATCACAATGAAATTCATTAACGCGGCCACGATTGCTTTGGAGATGGATTTTTCGCCGACAGTGACTGAATTCGGCAGTATGGTCGACATCCTTGGCATTGGCGTTTTGATTCGCGGAGCCAGCGGCATCGGAAAAAGCGAGTGTGTACTGGGCCTTATCGAACGTGGTTACAGCCTGGTGGCTGATGACGTCACGCGGATTACGATGCTCGAGGGGCGCGAGCTTATGGCGACAGCGCCCGACCTTACCCGCAATCACATGGAAGTGCGCGGAATTGGCATCATCAATGTTGCGTCGGTTTTCGGTATTCGCAGTATTCGAGTGGAAAAACGCCTGGACCTCGTTGTTACGCTCAAGGACTGGCAGGAAGTGGAGGAGGTCGATCGGATCGGGCTCGATCGCGAATTTTACGAAATCCTCGGTCTTAAAGTGCCACATGTGACTATTCCGGTGAGACCCGGCCGCGACATGGCGCGCCTGATCGAGGTCGCGGCGATGGACGAAAAATTGAAAGGCCTGGGCCAAAATGCAGCCGTTGATTTCAACGCGAAGCTGCTCGGACTGATGGAGCCAAAAGGAGTGACGTAATGGCATTATTGTATCGAAGAGCGAGCCGCGGGGCACAGGTCCAGAAGGTCGAGAAAGAAATTTCAATCGTGAATCGGCTCGGGCTGCATGCCAGGCCGGCCGCCATGTTTGTGCGCATGGCCAGCCGGCACCACTCGGAAATTTGGGTCTCGAAAGAAGGTGAGGAAGTAAA
>JBGPNR010000249.1:0-3746 GCA_041487635.1 Candidatus Udaeobacter sp.
GAGAGGATTACCTGAAAGCGATGCATCTCGCCGGCCGCTATGCTTATGCCGGGCGCGAAATCGTCGGCCGGCATGTCGCGCGAGGAATTTTATGCGCGAACATCGTCGAGGAAGTGCACAACCATCACAATTTCGCCTGGCGCGAGAAACACGATGGCGACGAATTCTGGGTTGTGCGCAAAGGTGCGACGCCAGCGTTCCCCGGTCAGAAAAGTTTTGTCGGCGGTAGCATGGGCGACGACGCAGTGATCATTGAAGGAGTTGATTCGCCGATTTCGCGTGAAGCACTCTTTTCAACTGTCCACGGTGCGGGCCGCATCATGTCCCGCACGGCGGCGAAGGGGCGCTTCGAACGAGTCGGAACCAAGCGCATTCGCCGTGAAGGCCTGGTTAGGCACGACGAGATGATGAAGTGGATGGCAGACCGAAATATTGTCTTACGCGGCGGCGACGTAGACGAGGCACCGCAAGTTTATCGCCGCTTGAATGATGTTCTGGCCGCTCATGCCGGCACAATTCGCGTCTTACATACTTTGCGTCCGCTCGGCGTGGCGATGGCTGGTCGCGACATTATGGATCCATACAAGAAGAAAGGGATATGAAACCGGACTTCATGATCGTGAGCGGAAACGTTAATCGCGATTTGGCGATGGCAATCGCTCAACGCATGAATGTCGGGGTTGGGAAATGCCGCGTCTCGCGCTTTCCCGACACCGAAGTGAACGTGCAACTTGATGAACCGGTTCGCGACTCTCACGTCTTCATCGTCCAGTCATCTTGTCCGCCCGTGGACGAGCACGCAATGGAAGCATTTGCCATTGCCGATGCATGTCGCCGGGCCGCTGCATCATCCATCACGTGGATCGCGCCGTATTTCGGCTATGCCCGGAGCGACAAACGGCGCGCCCGGCGCACGGCCCTGATGGGACGACTGGTAGCGGATTTCGCCGAGCACGCCGGGGTCGATCATGTGATCGCCGTGGACCTGCACTCGCCGCAAGTAGAAGGATTTTTCCACGTGCCAGTGGACAATCTGACAGCAGTGCCCGTCATCTCCGATGCACTGAAGCGAGATATGGAACCTGGATCGGTGATTGTCTCTCCGGATACGGGAGGAATAAAACTGGCATCGGCGTACGCTTCCCACTTGGGCTGCCCGGTGGCGGTTCTTCATAAAGAGCGATTAAATGGGAGCGAAACCGTCGTGAACAGAGTCGTCGGCGACGTGCGCGGTAAAGCTTGCGTGATTATCGACGATATGATCTCAACCGGGGGCACGATCAGGAATGCAATCGATGCATTGGTTCAAGCCGGCGCGCGAGAGCAGTTTATTGTGGCTGCCACCCATCCTGTCTTTACGCCGGAAGCCAGGAAGCATCTTAATCACCCCTCGATCCGGCAGATCATCGTAACCGACTCGATTCCCGTGTCGCATCATCATTGGCGACGCGTGTATGTCGTCTCGTTAGCCCCAATCATCGCCGAAGCAATTCGACGCTCGCGGTTCTAGGAAGTGGCGCTGGTGCGCGCGAACGCAGGCGACATTCAAACCGTTTCCAGCGTGCGAATGAACGAGGTCGAGCGAGGTCGCGAGACAGGCAAGTATTGGGCATCGAAGGGAGCGCCGCTTCTACAACCGAATCCAGCAATTCCTTCCGAGATGCTGCGCCGGGAAGAATCCTGACGCACCTCAGTTTCGAACCGGCGCACCTGGCGTACTAGGTCCCCGCCCAACCCGTCTTTGAGAGTAGGATCGACGGAATTTGCCTTCAACATCTCGCGGTTTCCCACGAGACGAGCTCTTGGAGACCAACGGGTTCCAGCTTTTCGCCGTGCACATGCATCGCCAGCATCTTTCTGCGCGCAGCTTGTAGTCTTTTCATCATCACTGCACTCAGTCGTTTGTGCAGTTCGAAGCCTAGCGAGTGATCCCTCTCGCAATATTCACGGAGAATCGTTCCGGCAAAGTAGATGGCCTCCGTCGGCTCAACAGCGCGCGCGGTAAAACGCCATTTGTAAGGCGGCATCATCCACGACCAACCTAACAAATCACCCGCACCGATGGTGTCGATCACAACTGGCTCGCCAAACTCGCCCTTGGATTCGAGAACCACTTTGCCTTTTTCTATCAGATAAAAAAGCTTCGCTTTTTCTCCTTCCCGAAAAATGATCTGACCGGCTTTGAATTGTGCGGCCAGCGCACAGTCGGTCAGAAGAGCGAGATGATCGTGAGTCAGTCCACGTAGGAACGGATGTTCGCTTATGCGCTTTGCTATTGGATCTGTTGTCATTCTAGCTTCTTCTTTCTTTTTCATCGAGCGATAGCTCAAATGCGCCGGAAGCTTTGGGGTAACACCATGTGTTTTCATGATCCAACCTTGACACACGGCCACGGTTCGCTCCGCCAGCTTTGTTAAATGCTGTGCGTTTCTTGCGGTGAGACCTGTTTAACCGGATTGCGATCGCTCCGGTCCCGGCAAAATAGCTGAGCGTGCTCCGATCAATGTCGAATAAAGTAATCCTCGTGAATGGATACGTCTTGGCGCAGCGAGCAGAGTCAAGGTGCAGCACAGAAAAGCGAGCAATACCTTTACGGCGGGCAGCGCGCCGTACAATCGAACGGAGATTCACGCATCTCGTAGATTATGGTTGCGGTGAGCCGTGTGTAAGATCCTCAAGTCATCTGCGCAAAAAGGCGCTCTGCGTCCTCGCGCCTGCAAAGCTGCGTTCCCGGCATCATGACGGCAGCGGCGCCGGAGGCGATTCCGAAACCCACGGCATCGCGGACGGGCATGTCGCGCGCCAGGCCAAGCACGATGCCCGCGACCATGCTGTCGCCAGCTCCCACTCTGCTTTTGACGGGAACCGCAGGCGAAGGAATCCGCTCGCAGCCTTTCGCTGTCACTAGAAGCGCTCCGGCCGCGCCCATGGAGACGACAACGATTTGCGCTCGGCCATTTTCCACAATCTTTGTGGCCGCTTCTTCTTGTTCCTTTTCGTGGACGAGTTCCCGTCCGACCAGCGCGCGTAGCTCGCGCATGCTCGGCTTTACGAGATAAACCCTGCCGCTGCGCAAACCCTCGGCCAGCGCGGCGCCGGAACTATCAAGAACAAAACGGCTGTTTTTAGCAGAAACCACCATCGCAAGGCGCCCGTAAAAATCCATTGGCGCACCTGGCGCAAGGCTGCCGCTGGCTACGACCAAGTCCGGTATTGGACCGAGGCTGGCGATTTTGGCCAGACAACTTTTCCATTCTTCGTCGCGCAAATCCGGACCGGGCGTAACGAAACGATATTGCTGCCCGCTCGTGCGTTCCGTGACCGTGAAGTTTTCCCGCGTCCAGTCTTCAATGAACATCGCTTCGTGTTTCAGTCCTTCACGGTCCAACAAAAGCCCGAGCATTTGACCGCTGGGTCCGCCAGCGAGATAAAAAACCGTCGAGTCCCCGCCGAGATTTCGAATGGCGCGCGAGACGTTCACGCCGCCGCCGCCCGGTTCGTGACAAACCGGTCCGGACCGCAGTTTATGATCGGGGAAAACAGTTTCTACCGAACAACTCGCATCAATCGCAGGATTGATGGTCAAACTTAGGATGCTCTTCATCGCTCTCACTAGATTCGGCATTCCACCGGGGTATTTACTTAAGAAAGTAATGGAGATCCTTTCCAGACTTCTTTGCCTGTATTGCGAATCGCCGCGCATTTTTTGCCTGATCCGGGCATTCCGATCTTTGCCCGCGGCGGCC
>JBGPNR010000250.1:0-3733 GCA_041487635.1 Candidatus Udaeobacter sp.
CTCGAGGACGGCCGTCGTCCGTTGTCTAGAACATTCCCGAATGGACAAATTACTTATGGCAACACCCGAGCAAAGCGTTACCGAGCTCGTAGGACCGCTTGCCCAGCCGCCCCCCAGCATCGAGCCGGCGCCACCGTTAACTTTTGAAGTGAAGAATCTCTCGATCTGGTACGGGGAAAAGCGGGCCATCGATGACGTGACCCTCAACATCGCTTCCAATGCCGTGACAGCGATAATTGGGCCGAGCGGTTGCGGAAAATCGACGTTTCTCCGGGCTCTCAATCGCATGCACGAACTGGTGCCAAAGACGCGGATGGAAGGAACGGTCCTCCTTCAAGGCCAGGACCTCTATTCCAAAAACGTCGATCCCGCGATTGTTCGCCGCCGGGTTGGCATGATCTTTCAAAAATCGAATCCGTTTCCGACGATGACGATTGGCGAAAATGTCATCGTCGGCCTGCGCTTGAACGGCGTCCGCGACCGCAAATTTCTTAACGAATGTCTGGAAAAATCGCTCCGCATGGCCGCACTGTGGGATGAGGTAAAAGACGATTTACAGAAACCGGGGACAAGCCTTTCCGGCGGGCAGCAACAGCGACTGTGCATAGCCCGCGCGCTCGCCGTGGAGCCGGAAGTAATTTTGATGGATGAGCCGTGTTCGGCGCTGGATCCAATCGCCACGGCTAAGATCGAAGAATTGATCTACGAACTCAAAGCCCAATACACAATTGTGACGGTAACGCACAACATGCAACAGGCCGGCCGTATCTCCGATTACACCGCTTTCTTTTATATTGGAAAGTTGGTCGAGTTCGGGCCGACGACGACGATTTTCACAAATCCGAGGGAACGACAGACGGAGGATTATATCACTGGCCGATTTGGATAATTAATGAGGCGCGCGCCTGCCGTGCGCGCCGCGTAGTATAAGAGCAAGAGCATGAGCAGGAGCTGAGATCGACATGGTTACATCAAAACATATTCTTGGGACATTCGACGAAGCGCTCGCTTCGCTGCGCAATCACGTCCTGATGATGTCCAGCCTGACCGAGCGCAGTTTAGAGCGGGCGATGAAAGGCTTGTTCGATCGCGATGACGATCTTTGCGCAAATACGATCGCGGATGATGAAGAGATCGACCAGCTGGAGATACAGATCGATAAGGATGGCGTGGCAATTTTGCTACGGTTTCAGCCTGTGGCCTCCGATCTGCGGCGCGTCGTAGCGGCAATGAAACTTTCATCGAATCTGGAGCGCATGGCGGATCAGGCGACGACGATTGCGCGACGCGCGCGGAAATTGAATCAACATCCGCCGTTGCCCGAAGTCGAATTAATCAAGCCGCTATATGAGCAAGCCATGTCGATGTTTAAGGACAGCATTGATGCCTTCGTGCGCGAAGATGTCGATCTGGGCCGCGCGGTCGTTACGCGCGACGAAAAACTGGACGAACTAAACCATGAAGCCAGTCGAAAATTGATCGAGCGCATGGCGAACGACCGTGAACAATTGCGGGGCTACTTGAACCTGATTTTCATTGGCCGCTGTCTCGAACGCGTGGGCGATCATGCCACCAACATTGCCGAGGACGCCGTTTACGCCGCCGCAGCGGAAGACATCAGGCATCAGACTGTCGCGGCCTCCGCCTGAGCGACGGGCGTTGCGTATGCGCATTTGATTGTCGATCTTGAGAGATGCCGGAAGCCACTGCTCGAATCGAAGAGGAAAGCAGCGCGGTTGTCGCTCCAGAGGTCGTGCAAACAGCGCATGAGCGTTTTGGTGACCCGAAAAATTTCATCAACCGCGAGCTGAGCTGGCTCGAGTTCAACCGCCGCGTTCTCGAAGAAGCGCAAGATCAGAGGCAACCGCTCATCGAGCGCGTCAAGTTTCTCACAATTGTCAGTTCGAATCTGGACGAGTTTTTCGAAATCCGGGTCGCCGGGATCAAACAGCAGATCGAGAGCGAGACGAGTGACGTTGGTCCTGACGGGTTGAGCCCCACAGAGGTATTCGATCGGATCCAGAAAACGGTGCGCCAACTGGTGGCGACCCAATATGCACTTTGGAAAAATGAGTTGCAGCCGGAGCTGGCGAAGAATGGGATCTACGTACGCGAAATTGCGGAGTTACCTGCGAAACGAGCAGCGTGGGCGCATCGTTATTTTCAACAGGAAGTTTTTCCAATGCTGACGCCACTGGCAGTGGACGCCAGTCATCCGTTCCCGCATCTGTTGAACCGCAGTCACAATTTACTGGTGCGCGCAAAGGCCGGGCGTCGTGGCGAGCCGCTGCATGCGATCGTACAGGTGCCGCGGGTGGTGCCGCGATTGATCCTGATGCCTCGGGGCAAAGGCGCGGACGAACCGTGGGAGTATATCTATCTCGCCTCACTCATTAAACAGCACATCGGCGAATTGTTTCCGGGTTTGATCTTGGACGAGGTGCACGCGTTTCGAGTCACGCGTAACAGCGACCTCTACATCGACGATGAGGAAGCGGAAAATCTTTTGCGCACAATTGAACAGGAACTGCGGCGCTCAAGCCGCGGCGATGCCGTTCGCCTCGAAGTTGAAGCCGATTGTCCAAAGGATTTTCTCGAGTTGCTGCTGCGGTTCTTCGAACTGACAGAGGCAGACGCTTACAAACTCGACGGCCCGCTTTCCATGACGCATCTCATGCCGCTCGTGACGAATGATGCGTTCGGGAAATTAAAGGATCGTCCGTTTCAACCCGCGCGCGATCCGGCTCTACCACCACACGCCGATTTTTTCGAGGTATTGCGGCGGCAGGACGTGCTGCTGCATCATCCTTACGACAGCTTCGATCAGGTTGTCGAATTCATTGAGAAGGCGGCAACCGACCCGCAAGTGCTGGCAATCAAGATCACGCTTTATCGCACTAGCGGCGATTCGCCTATCGTTGAGGCGCTGATTGATGCGGCGAAGGCAGGAAAACAAGTTACCGCGATCGTGGAACTGCGTGCCCGCTTCGATGAGGCGATGAATATCCAATGGGCACGGCGGCTCGAAGAAGCCGGCGCCCACGTCATCTATGGCGTGGTCGGGTTGAAAACGCACTGCAAAGCGCTGCTTATCGTCAGGCGCGATGCCGATCGACTCCGGCATTATGTCCATCTCGGGACAGGCAATTATCACTCCCGCACCGCCCGTATTTACACAGACTTCAGTCTGCTTACCAGCGAACCACAGTTGACGGAGGAAGTGGCGACCGTGTTTAACACGCTTACCGGTCTTGCCGGTTATCCCGGTCTGAAAAAACTGATGGTCGCCCCGTTCGACATGCACAGCCGGCTCATCCAGTGCATCGAGCGCGAGCGAGACAACGCGCGCGCGGGCAAACCGGCGCGCATCGTCGCAAAACTAAATGCACTGGTCGATCATGAGATGATCGAAAAGCTATATGAGGCTTCGTGCAGTGACGTGACGATCGATCTTATCGTGCGCGGAATTTGTTGTCTGCGTCCGAAAATCCCCGGACTGAGCGAGAACATCCGCGTCATCAGCATCGTCGGCCGATTTCTGGAACACAGCCGCATCTGCTATTTCGAAAACGCTGGAGATGCGTCGGTTTACCTTTCCAGCGCGGATTGGATGCCGCGCAATTTCTTCCGACGTATTGAAGTGGCGTTCCCAATCGAAACGCCTGCGCTGCGGGATCAGATTATCAATGATGTGATTCCAACGTTTCTGCACGATCGCGTGAAGGCGCGCGAG
>JBGPNR010000251.1:0-3717 GCA_041487635.1 Candidatus Udaeobacter sp.
ATTCGGAGAAAAACTGGTCTGCGGTGCTCTCGTGCGGGAAGGTTTCGTTCCTTTTGAAGTATTCGTAAATGTCACGCGGTTCATTGCCATAACACGCCGGCTTGATGTAAACGATGATCCCGTCGGGAGCGGTCGGACCGTCGACCACTGAATAGCGAATTCGACCAATCGCACAGTTGTGCCCGGGATCTTTCAGCGCGCCTATTTCCGTACGCGAATAAATACCCATATGATCGAACTCGATTGGGATTCCAAAATCGATCCTAATCTTGCGCACGGACTCACCCAAATCGGCGAAAGAACATTCCGGATCCCCGCCGGCATCGCTGACGATAATGTAGTGGCATCGCCGAAGCACCATCTCGTAAAGGCCGAGATTTTCGAAATGCCCGCCATCGGAGAGATAAACGTAAGGACTAGTGTCGTTTGTTAATCCAAACGCTTCGGCAATGATTGGACCAACACTGAAGTTTGGATAACCGAGATGATATGTCGCCTCCCCAGCCTTTCCCGGATTCCCAAGCCATGCGCCGAGGCGGACGTTTAACAACGTGAGGATGAACGTGACCAGCGGAGACGAGTGGTAACCCATGTTCGGACTTGCCGCCGCACCTGAAATGGTTGTCGCAGTGCCTAACGAAATCCCCAGCTGCCCGCCATATCGTTTTCCTGGCGGCGCATTCGTTTTGCGATAACCAAGCCCATAAGAGCCGCAATGCAGCGGCGACGCCGTAAAACTCTCCGCCTTTCGCTCCTGCCATGCGAGTTTGCTGCCCCCGACCAGATTGAGCGCAATATTTACAATCGGCAGCAATCGCCCACGGAATTTCTCCTCGAGCCAAAGCTCATGCATCCGGATATTGTCATTTTGGTCGAAGCCGGTGAATGGATTCGGATCGCGCTGTTTGTTCGAGGCGCCCAGATACGCGCGAATCAGGCGATCGCGGTAAACGGCGTGGAGCGAGAATCGATTCGGATCGATCGTATACGCCATGGCAACTCCGAATCCAAGGAGTCCCAGCGCGAACAAGGTCAGGACCGATATCGGCGTATATAGAAGGACGTTCAGATATTGCACCTTCGCGCCGACAACGTGAGAGACAGCGTCCAGATTCCAGGAGAAATGCAGTTGGTCGCCAATTTGCACCATCATCCAGGTCATTGCGCGCGTGATTAGAATCATCAGCACGGCAATGAAGATGAACGCTGCGATCGTCACTGCTTTGGAGAAAATCAACACCATCGGTCCCGCTTTGGCGCTCTTATCCGCATTCGGCGGAAACAAGCCGCTCCGGCCGGCAAGAATTGTGATGAAACCAGCCACGCCGCCTACGCTTAGAAGGGAAATTGTTCTTGAAAGAAGCAACGGCCCGAAAATGACGAGGCCGCTAATCACGATCCATCCGATCACAGCTGCCAAAAGCCAGCCCGCGGCGCGTCCCCACCATTCGCGATCTTCATCGTTCGTCCAGCGACTGGAGATTCCCGCAAACGTCAATACCGCCAGGAAAAAAAGCGTCAAAAAAAGTGGCACCGCGAAAACACCATACAATTCCGCAACGGCCAGAGGCTGAGGAAAAATCTCTGTTGCACCCAGCCAAAGCAAACAACCCCCGATCGCGCCCGATGCCACCACGGCGATAAATTCTTTTAGCCGAAATCCGTGCGCACGAAGAAGCGAAGTCACCCATGAGAGAAGATGCATCAGCACACCCAGATAAATAAATGGCACGACCTGATGTGGAGGAGTGAGCCCAAGAAACGACCACTTAGGCGTCGTTCGCCCGTAAGCCACGAACCACGCCCAGTATGTCGTCATCGAAAAAGCCGCCACTAGCAGCGGTAATAGGCAAAAAATCAAAAAACTGCGCTGACTGCCGCGCCTGTTTCCACCGCACGGCAAATTAATTCCCATGTAAGCAACGCCCATCGCGACACCGGCCACGCCGATCCAGAGGGGGATCGACGTGTAGGGAATTGGATTCCTCATGAGAACCGCTTCGTAAAACCACGGGACCGTTAGCGACGCCGCGAGCAACGGAATCATGACCAGCGAAGTCAAAAGCAGATTGCGAATGTAAGTGGCGAACAACGTCCACGTATCTGCGGACAAAAGACCCAGACGCGGGCTCAGATAATTGCTGTAGCTGCGCAGATTCTGAATCTCGACCGGTTCCGGATTCGGTCTCGAGTTGTCGCGAGGCTGACCCAATTGCGCCATGACGCTCGTCAGTCCGCCGTCGGTCCGGTTAATCCAACCGCTTAGCCAGGCGCCGATATATCCGCCGCCGGAAACGGTGGAAAGATAGTGGAACTTGCCGAGCAATCCGCAACGGGCCAAACCCTGCAAAACACCTAGTCCAAAAGTTGCGCTGCGAATGCCGCCGCCAGAAAAGCAGAGCGCCGAGCGCTTTTCCGGCAGACCATGAATTGCGGCCCAAATCGCTTTTAGCCGGACCTCTGGTTGAGCCGAATTAGGATACTGTTTCGGAAGCTCCCCGTGCAGAGCCACAAACTCAGCTTCCAACACTTCATACAGCGGCACTGAGGCGTTGGCCGATGAAATCTCTTTCGCCATGGCACACAAATGCGGCGGTCTGCGCACCAGCGTTTATCAAGCTTACGGAAATCCGTCAATCTTCTTGGCGAACGGATCTAGGACGAGAACATAGCAAATACGTTTTCCTTGCGAAGCCATTGCAATCATCATCATTTTCCGAAAGCAAGAGTACATGACTCAATCAACCGAGAAGCTATCGCCATCCCACAGTGAAGAGCACATGCTCGGTCACGGCTTTTACAACAAACATTCACATGAGCAGGCGAAAGCAAATACACACGGGCTGCCGCTGATCGTTGAAGCCATCACTCGGATCGATTTCGCACAGATCGGCAGCGAATTCCGAATCGCCGATTACGGCTCGGCGCAGGGACAAAATTCGCTTTTGCCAATGAAAACTGCGATCACGCAGATCAGGACGCTCGATGCCAAAGCCGGCAGAGCGACGATTCCAATTTCCGTTACGCACACAGATTTACCAACAAATGACTGGAGCACGCTCTTTCAAACGGTTCTCTTTTCACCCGACAGTTATCTGGCCGGCGAGAGCAACGTGTTTTGTTTCGCGAGCGGTACCTCCATTTATCAGCAGATCTTTCCGCCGAACCACATCGCATTCGGCTACTCGGCGATCACTGAACATTGGCTCAGCTGCAAGCCGTGCAATATCCCAAACGAAATCTGGTCGGTACGCGCGACCGGGCAGGTGCGCGAGACTTGGGCGGCACAAGCAAGAGCAGATTGGCACGCGTTTTTACAATACCGCGCGCTGGAGATGCAACCATCAGCTCAGCTCCTCATTATTGGCAGCGGGGCGGACGCCGAAGGCAACAGCGGCGCGGAAGGCTTAACCGATCTCGCGAATCATATTCTCCAGCAGTTGGTGAAAGATGGGACGCTATACCCGACTGAGTACGAAGAAATGGCGATTCCCACCTACTATCGAACAGCACAGGAATGGAAAGAACCGTTCGCATCCGAATCGAATTTCCTTCAGAGGGCTGTGCTTTCACTCGATCATTTTGAAGAGGTCATACTGCCCGATGTTTATTTAGAGCAGTTTCAACAAGACGGTGATGCCCAGGCATTCGCGAAAGCGTACACTGGTTTTTTCAAAGCGGCGTACGAACCGTGCCTCTTCGTGAATCTCAGCAACG
>JBGPNR010000252.1:0-3676 GCA_041487635.1 Candidatus Udaeobacter sp.
AGATTTGCTGCAAATTCATGCTGCCGGGTTCGCGCTGCCCGCGAGTCCGTGAACCGATGACGAAATCCTGCGCGCCGCGCGCGATTGGGTCGACAAGCTTGTTCATCATCGCGGGCACATCACTGCCATCGCCATCAAGAAACACCACAATCTGACAATCTGGCGAAAGCGCGCGAACACCAGCCGCGCACGCACGTCCGTACCCACGTGGAGCCGTCACCACTCGCGCGCCGGCTTCGCGCGCGCGTTCGGCTGTGCAATCCTTGCTGCCGTTATCGACCACGACCACTTCGTGAGGCCCGCCGGTAGCGAAACATTCACGCACCACAGCGGCGATCGGTTCCTCTTCGTTAAGCGCCGGGATAATGACCGACACGTTGCTCATCGCAAAACCAGCCACGCGCTGGTGAAATAAATTACCAGCGCAATAAAATCGGCCAGGGCGAGCGTGACTGGTCCCGCGGCAATTTTCAGATCGAGCTTGAATCGGTGAAGAAGCGACGGCACGCCCAGGCCAAGTGCGCACGCAGTGATGAGCGAAAGCGTGATGCTGCCGCCAATGACAAACGCTCCAAGCACATCGTTGCGCCAGACCCAAACGATTGTGCCGACAACAAACCCGCATGCCACGCCCAACAGCAGCGCCGTTATTACTTCACGGCGGAACGCCGTCGCCAGCCATCGCCAGGTGACCGAGACGGAGCGAAACGCATGAATCGTCACGCTCATGGATTGCATACTCACGCTTTCGTTCAGCGCCAGCACCATGGTGAGAAAAAACGCCAGCACGAGGCTGCGCGTCAGCGTCGCTTCAAAATACCGGACCAGGATCGCCGAGAGGGTGCCGCCCGTCACAGTAACAAGCAGCCACGGGAAACGAAACCGAAAAACGCGCCACGGCGACGCACCTCGAATTTGTTCGATGCGAAACCCGAGCGCCTCAAAGAATTCCGGACCGACGGGCGCAGCTGAGCGATGCCGATCCTCGCTCTCACCCGCCTCCAAAATTTCTTCGGCGAAAAGGTTCGCGTCGATGACGCCGACGACACGGCGTTGTTCGTCGACCACGGGAAAGGCGAGAAATTTGTAGAGAACAAAAAATTCGCAGGCATCAAGGATAGTGGCAGTCGCCGGAACGGCCACGACGCGCGGTACCATGACGTGGCGCAACGGCGTTTCCAAGGGCGCGGTCAATAGCCGGCGCGTGGGAACTACGCCAACGAGCCGTTTCCGCTCATCGACCGCATAAAAGTAGACGACGCGTTCGCCCACGCCCTCGCGTCGGATGCGCTCCAGCGCTTCTCCCACGGTCATGCCTGCATCCAGCAATGGAAAGTCTTTGCGCGCGTGATCGGCGATGGGGGCATTAAAATCGGGAATACCAGGAGCGATGTTCATCTACCTACCCGATGAACAATTCCCTTGTTCTTCAAAATTTCGCTGGCTTCACTGAAATAATCGCGAATGTCTGATTGGGTGCGGATCCAACAGATGTAACGCGCAATGCCATCGCTGAGATCCACGGTTGGTTTGTAACCCGCCGACTGAGCCAGCGCGGTGTCGCTGGTCAGATGACGCATTTCGCCGGGACGAAATTCGCCGTTGATCTCGGGTGCGATGTCGATCTTCAGAATATCCGAAAGTTGTTCGGCGATTTCGCGAATCGGTATGCCGCGTCCGCTGCCTATGTTCACAGCTAATCCGTCGAGCCTATCGGTTTCGACAGCGAGCAAATTCGCGCGCGCGACGTCTTCGACGAATGAAAAATCGCGCGTTTGCTCGCCATCTTCGTAAAGCATCGGCGGCAAACCGTTCAGTAAACGCGTGCAAAAAATTGCGATCACTCCGGTGTAGGGATTAAAAATCGACTGGCGAGGGCCGTAGGTACAGGAGTAACGCAGTGCGACCGTGGGAATTCCGACCTGTTTTCCCCAGAGTAGCACGAGCCGCTCCTGATCGACTTTGGTCAGGCCATACACGGTTTCGCCAACGATCGGCGCGTTCTCGGGAGTAGGAACGGGTTTTGTGATCGCGCTGCAAATCGGGCAATGCACCTGCCAGTCGCCTTTACGCAATTGCTCGATCGGGCGCACGCTTGGGAAGACCAAACCGTGTTTGGAGCAATGGCCGGCACCTTCGCTGTAAACAGCCTGAGAGCTCGCAACGACGACTTTTTTTACAGGCAGGCCTTTTTCGCGGATAACTTCGAGCATCTGCGCCGTGCCGAAGGAATTCACGTGGACGAATTTTGTGATCTCAGGCATGTAACCGCCATACGCAGCCTGATGGAAGATGATGTCGACGTTATCTAACGCGGCGGTGATCGCATCGCGATCGCGCAAATCCGCTTCGACGAATTCCGCCTTTTCGTTAATCCACGTTGGCTTTCCTCGCCTGTGCGTTTGGGGTTCGAGATTATCCAGCGCACGCACGTACCAGCCTTCGCGTACGAGAAGATCGACAATGTGGGAGCCGATCAGGCCTGCGGAACCAGTGACTAGCGCGCGTTTCATGTCCTTGTAGAGGCGTTTGTGTCAACCGCCTTGGCTTTTAAGGTTCGGCGCTTGGCACAAGCGCCGCTACAACAAAATTTATTGGCTGTCCGGCCAAATCCGCGCCCGACCTTCGCGCGCGATTATGTCGCGCAGAAACTTTCGTGTCCGTGGCGCGACGCTGTCGCTCTGCTTGCCGGTCAGCAGTTCCTTGCACAGTCGCTGTAAACTCGCCCCATCATCGACATCGTATCCCAGCGGCAACAGCTTGACTTCGAGACCAATTTCTCGCGCGCGTTGTCTCGTCTGAGCAAGCACACGCTCGCTGCTCCAATCAATTCGCTCAAAGAGTTCTTTGTGCGGCTTCTTAAGTCCAATCAAATAATAGCCGCCATCCTCGCACGGACCGAGAACGACACGATCACCGGGGCGCTGCAAAAGTTTTACTGCTTGCGCGAAATTTTCCGGCGGAACGGTCGGGCTGTCCGAATCGATCAGGCACACCGATTCAAACCCGCACCTGAATAGATCCAGCGCAGCAAAATAAAGACGTTCCCCAAACCGGTCGCCCCGTTGCGGTAGTAACCTGAAATTGTCCGGAATGATGTCGGTATAAGCCGATTCGGAGCCGATTGGCGTGTAAACCGCAATTCCACAGGCGTCCTTAGGCGTGGCGGAGTTCGCAATTGCAGCAGTTGTATCTCGTAAAAAAAATCTGTTTAACTCCGCGGCTTCATCTGGTTTGAGTGGAGGGACAAGGCGTGTTTTGACCTGGCCAGCCTGTGGCGCCTTGGTCATTATGGCCAAGGCACAGAACCACGACGCGTTTTGGCCTTGAACAGTTGGATCGAGGATATGGAACCGTTTCATGTGCTGGCGAGAAAGTTTTTCACAAACAGATAATGCTGCTCTTTAGTGAAATTCTGTTTGGATCTTATTCTTCTTACTGCGAATAACTGTCTGGACTCTTAGGAAATGCCGTGCCACGCGCGACATGTTAATAACACTTGTTGCTTGACCAATAAACCTTGGTTTCTGCGACAGCCAGGAGACTTGTTCAGAGATATTCAAAGTTGTTGGCGTGTTGCTACTATTTGCAATCGTGCCGTGAGTGGCTTCGGTAAGTTGACCGAAAGTCGCGGCAGGAACGAAGGTAGGCGCTGAGTCATGCACATCACCGACAT
>JBGPNR010000253.1:0-3675 GCA_041487635.1 Candidatus Udaeobacter sp.
ATATGCAGCCGGTGCCTTCGGCGCAACCCTGGCAGCAATAGGTCTCGCCGTCGTGCGCATATCCTTCGCCAGGCCACTCATTCTTGACCATTCTGCAACCGGGACACGCCGGCAATGGAATCGAGTTCACCAACGAATCGCTTTCATTAGGTGGACCGCCTTTCACAAAATAGAAATCGATTCTAACGGCACTTTTGCGCGGGTGGCCGCAGCAAGCGCCAACCCTAACCACCAATTCACACTAATGAACACCAATGCTCTTGCTGAAAATTCGTGTCGATTCGTGTCCATTCGTGGTTACTCTCAACTTCTCTTCGGTATCCATCTCCTGACCCGGCGGAAATACGCTTCATATTCATCGCCGAAAGTTCGTCGCAAAGTCGGCTCCTCGTACAACACAACGAACAGGTGCGTTATGAGAAAAAACAAGCCGGCATAGATGAAGATCGATAGCGACTGGTAATAGAGCGCCGCGCCGGCCAGGGTCGTTCCCGCGCCGATATACATCGGATTCCGCACGAAACGATACGGCCCACGGATCACGAGTTTTCTTGGCGGATCGAACGGCGCGGGCGTTCCTTTCCCGATGAACACAAACGTAAACACGCACCAAAGCGCAATCACCGTGCCGATCGTTACCATGATCATCCCTGCGACCTGCGGCACTCCGGTAGTTGCGGGCCGGACAATGCCCGACCACGACAAGAATCGACGGGGCAGATAAACCAGCACGAAGCCAATAAAAAGCGCAGCGTATGTAACTGCACGAACAAGAACAAACATGTAAGCGTCTCCACGGAAGCATTCCGCATTCAGCGTCCAGAATCCAGGAGCGATGGCGACTGACATCATCTTGAACGCGAGTTATCATGGCATCTTGGCGCTCGACCCGTTGAGTTCTTTACAGCGATCCGTTTTCATGAGCGGACGCGGGTTTTCTTATTTCGCGGAAACGCCGGGATTGCCGCTGTCGCTCAAATGCATGGCCAATGGTCGCGCGCTTTACAAGTTTGGGCGTGCCGAAGTCGCAGTCGATGATGGCGGTTACTTGATCCTGAACGATCGGCAACCATACTCGATCGAGATTGCGTCCCCGACCCGGGTAGAAACATTCGTGCTCTGGTTTCCGGACGGCTGGGCCGAGGAAGTCTTACGCGGCTTCAATGAGACGCCGGAAATGTTGGTGGCGAAATCGCCTGACGAAAGCGGAATGAGGGCGTCATTCTTCGAGCGGTACACGGCGCACGACCGGATCGTCTCGCCAAAAGTGCACGCCTTGTGCGCCGCATTCAAAAGCGAGGAACCGATTCAAGACGGTTGGTTAGAGGAGAAATTACGAGAGTTGCTCGCGTCGATGCTCTCCAGCCAGCGCTCGCTCAGACGTGAGATCGACAATTTACCGGCTGTACGTGCCTCCACGCGCGAAGAGCTGTGGCGACGCGTCAGTCGCGCCCGGGATTATCTGCACGCTCACCTTGCTGCGCCGGTCTCGCTGTCCGAAGTCGCCGCAGCGGCATGTCTCTCGCCGTTCCATTTGCTTCGTGTGTTTCAGGCCGTGTTTCATCAAACGCCGCATCAGTATCTCAACAATTGCCGATTGGATCGGGCGAAGTTTTTGCTCGAAAAAACGCGGATACCAGTGACGGCTATTTGTTTGGAATGCGGGTTCACAAGCCTCGGTTCGTTTAGCGCGTTGTTTCACAAGCGCTGCAGAATGTCGCCGCGGGCATGGCGAAAACGTCGCGGAATGGCGACCGAAGAAAATAGCAATATTCGAGAAGTATATCTGATGGGCGCGACGTAAGGTCGCGTTCATGAATACATCGCTCACACGCAAGAAGTTTCTTATTAATAGCGGCATTGCTGTGGCGGGCATGTTCTGCGGACGCGGCGTGCTGCGTGCGCAGCCGGGAACGACCGCATTGGTTCCGTCGCCGGCACCGTCGCCGCAATCAGCTAATAACGTGCCGGATTTTCCCGAGCACGATCCGCAGATCGATCGCTCACGGGTGAAACGATTCGTCATCGCCGGTCATTTCAATTTGTCCGCGGTGGAAAAGATGTTGGCGGAAGATCCGACGCTGATCAATGGAGCCATCGACTGGGGCAATGGCGATTTCGAAACCGCGCTGGGCGGCGCGTCGCACATGGGCCGGCGAGACATCGCCGAATTCCTGCTCGCGCACAATGCGCGGATGGACATTTTCGCCGCCACGATGCTGGGCAAGATCGACATCGTCAAAGCGGCAGTGACCGCTTTCCCAAACATCGTGCACGTGCCGGGACCGCATAAGATTCCGCTGCTCGCGCACGCGGAGAAAGGCGGGCCAGCTGCGGTGGCGGTGCTGGAATTTCTGCGCCCGCTGGTCAGCTAGTCCAAGGATCGCAAGTAATGAACGACCAAAGGAATATTTCGTTAAGCGAGATCGGGCAGATTTCAGTGAACGTGCACGATTTCGATCGCGCAGTTGCGTTTTACAAAGACACGCTCGGCATAAAACATCTTTTTACCGTGGCAGGCCGGATGGCGTTCTTCGATTGTCGCGGCATCCGCTTAATGTTGGCGATCCCGGAGCGCCCGGACTTGGATCATCCGAGCTCGATTCTCTACTTCAAGGTGGCAGACATCGACCAGGCGCATGAGGCGCTGGTTTCGAGAAAAGTTCATTTCGAAACCAAACCGATGCTGGTCGCGCCAATGGCAACTCACGATCTCTGGTTGGCGGAATTTCGCGACTCGGAAAATAATGTCCTCGCTTTGATGTGCGAGAAACCGAAGCCGGCGAAACCTTAGGCATGCGGCGTTGTACTAGACCGTAGCGGTCACGGTTTCCCATTTGTTGGTTAGGCGAGCAAGATCAGCGGTTACGGCGGCCAGTTCTCGGTTGATCGACACCGCGCGCCCGCCGGGTTCGTAGGCGGTGGGATTTCCGAGAGCGAGGACGAGTTCCCTCTGTTGTCCTTCCAACGCCGCGATTTTCGTCTCGAGTTCATGCACGCGCTTTTCTTTTTCGCGTCGCGCTTTGGCAATCGCATTACGCGAGTCCGCTTCCAAACGCTTCTGCGCCTTTTGTTTTCTTGAACCGGAGCCGGTTTGCTTTCCGACTTCCGGCTTCTGACCGTTGACCTCTGGCACATTGCGGCCCGCGGTCAGAGCGGTCTGCGCGGATATGGCTTTTGATTTGTCCAGATAGTAATCGTAGTCGCCGGGATAAAATGTCAGCTGGCCTCCCGTTCGAGCAGGACCGGCAGTGATGTGCAGAACGCTTGTAGCGATGGCGCGGATAAAATGAACGTCGTGACTAATAAAGATGAGTGTCCCGTGATATTGCTTGAGCGCGCCGATGAGGGCATCGATCGAGCCGACATCGAGATGCGTCGTCGGCTCGTCCATGAGCAGAAGATTCGGCGGATCGAGCAATAACCTGACAAGGGCCAGTCGCGACTTCTCGCCACCGCTCAAAACTGCGACCGTCTTGAAAACATCGTCGCCGCGAAACAAAAAAGAACCGAGTACAGTACGCGCGATTTGTTCGGACACGGGACTGGGCATGTCACGTGCGCTGTCGAGAACGGTATGGCTCGCGTCGAGCACGTCGATTCGATTCTGCGAGAAGTAACCTGTGCGCACATTATGTCCGAGTCCGCGCACGCCATGCTGCACGGGCAATACCC
>JBGPNR010000254.1:0-3663 GCA_041487635.1 Candidatus Udaeobacter sp.
ATAAATTGTCCAGAAGCCCGCGCGGAACCAAGGAATCATCCTCATGGAGACGCTTTGAACAGCAGCCTCACTTCGGCGTGACTTGGGGCTCCAGTTGGATCTGGGGGATCGCGCCAAACGGTGTCTCAGCGAACGTCCAGCCCCTGCGCCCTTATTCAACCGTGCCGAAGATAAGTTGAAACTGTCGAATGACGTAATCGAGGAGGCTTTTACGAGCAGGGCGACAACTTGTCGAACTTTATTTCACGCGCTCCGCAATCCTCTGGGCGTTCTGCCGGATCGAATCGCTTGTGAAAAAAAGGGACCGGAGCCTACGGGGCTCGAACCCGCAACCTCCGCCGTGACAGGGCGGCGCTCTAACCAATTGAGCTAAGGCTCCCGACGAAAAGCGAACGTTAGCGGCGTCGCAGTTTACTGCAACTCACGCACGCATCGGCGTGCGGTAATTCGCAACGGTGGCTCGTCGGGAAATCCCAAGTTCCAAGCTCCAAATCCCAACGAAACTCCAAGCTCCAATATCCAAATCCAACACGCAGCGTGCTGACCTCGTGTTGCGAGATTGCGAACTGAATGGTTTTGGTGCTTGGGATTTGCTATTTGGAACTTTCGTCGCAGGCGACGGTTGAACATTTTGTATGAGGACAGCGTCGAACTCCGAAATGTTTCGCGAGTGAAGATTGCGAATGCGTCTGATGAAGCTATAGTGAGGCTTGGTTCGGCGGATTGACCCAAACCATAAATGAGCGACAAGCGCAGCGAGGGATTTGAGGACGAGGTTGGGGACTCGGCTCCGGACAATCTTCTTGACTCGTTTGATCGAGTAATTTCTTCGTTGCCTCCGGGCGATCCCGTTCGGCGCGATTTGTTGGAACTGCGACCGCAGATCTTCGATCAGCAGGAGACGATGGTCGAGGCGCGCAGGATGATCGAGAAGCTCGAGGAAGTCATAAAGAAAGTGACTTCGCCGGCAAACCGGATCGGCACATTTCTCGGCGCCACTTCGAAGGAAACCGCGCACATCGTGGTGGGAGGCGCGGATTACTTCTGCAATATCGATCCACGCATTCCGCTTGCGAAATTGAAAAAAGGAACGCGCGTGCTTGTTAATGAAGCCTTCGTGATTGTCGGCGATCTTGGACTTGAGACGGCTGGTCCGGTGACAAAAATTACCGAAGTAATTGGCAAGGACCGATTGCGCGTCGGTTCCGAGCACGGCTTGCAATCGATGGTCTTACAGCGTTCCGCTGATCTTGCTCATTCTACCTTGAAATCAGGCGACGAAGTCCGCGTTGACTCAAACTACCGGATGGCCCTGGAGATGCTTTCGGGCACCAAGTCGCACGAACATTATCTCGACACTGTGCCAGAGCTGCCGTGGGAAAAAGTCGGTGGCCAGGAAGCGGCGCTCCAGGCAATCAAAGACGCCATCGAGCTGCCGCTATTGCATCCTGATCTTTTCCAAAGATTTCAGCACGCCACACCGAAAGGTTTTCTGCTTTACGGTCCGCCTGGCTGCGGCAAGACGCTGATTGGAAAAGCGACTGCTTATAATTTAACAAAACAACTTCGGGACAGAGCGGGAACGGAAATGCGCGAATATTTCATGCACGTCAAAGGTCCCGAAATTCTGAACATGTGGGTGGGCGAATCGGAGCGAATGGTGCGTGAAATCTTTGCGACCGCGCGCGAGAAGAAAAGCGAGGGTTACATGCCGTTCCTTTTTATTGATGAAGCCGAATCCATTCTGGGCACCCGCCGCGCGTCGCGTCACTCGAATATTCTTTCGACACTGGTGCCGATGTTCTGCTCGGAGATGGATGGAATCGATTCGCTCAATGACGTCGTAATTATCCTTGCTTCCAATCGTGCAGATCTGATCGACCCGGCAATTCTGCGCGCGGGCCGGATCGATCGAAAAATTAAGGTCAATCGGCCAGACAAGCAGGGCGCGCGCGAAATCTATCGGATTTATCTCACCGATAGCCTCCCTTACGACGGTGTGCTTGCGAAAGAAGCCGATGGACTGAGCGCGTCCATCGAGCGGCTAATCGAGCGCTTTGTGGACTGGCAGTTTGCGCGCCGCGACGAAAACAAATTTCTGGAGGTAACGCTCCGCAGTGGACGCAAGGAGACGCTTTGTCGCAGCGATCTCATCAGTGGCGCTATCATTGCGTCAATTGTCGAGCGTGCAAAAGCGATGGCGATCAAAAGGGCTATTGCCACTCAACAGGAGGAAGGGATTCGGGAGACGGATTTGCAACTCGCTTTCAATGCCGAGTACATGGAGAACGATATTTTCCCGACGACCGATATCACCGAAGACTGGCTTAAGCTGATCGACTATGATCCGGAAAACGTCGTTAAAATTTCGCCCGTGAAACCAGTTTCTGATGCGCGAGCACACGCAACATCTGGCGTAATCTGATGCCGGGGAGGAAATGGCCGCCGCACCGCGCCTGTTTAAGTTGATCTCCGTTCGTGATGTAAGTGGAGAACCTGGGAATAGCAGGATTCGATGAAACGGGTCTTTGGGTTGGAGACGGAGTACGGCATTACTCTTAGCGGTGCGGACATCGTCGACGTGGTGACCGAATCGATCGAGCTCGTGCGGCGTTACACCGAGCACGGCGCGCTGATGAAATGGGATTACGATCTGGAGGATCCACATCTGGACGCGCGTGGGTTTCGCGCGCGCGAATTGCTTCAGGACACCGACGAATCAGCCTACTACGAGATCGACAAACGCCGTCCACTCAGTTTCGAGGAAATAAAAAGCGACCTTGTTCTTTCAAACGGCGCTCGGTTCTATAACGATCACGCGCACCCGGAATATTCCACGCCGGAGTGCACAACGCTTCGCCAGATAGTAGCTCAAGACAAAGCCGGCGAGCGCATTCTCGCAGAATGCGCACGGCGCCGAAATCAGAAGTTGCCGTCCGGTTACGAAGTTCGCCTCTACAAGAACAATACGGACTTCTCCGGGCATAGTTACGGTTGTCACGACAATTACCTGATGCGTCGCGACATTGCGTGGGACCAAATCGTTGCCGGTATTCTGCCGTTTCTCGTTACTCGACAGATTTTTGCGGGCGCCGGCAAAATGGGTGTGG
Organism: Candidatus Udaeobacter sp.; assembly: GCA_041487635.1. Taxonomy (GTDB): domain Bacteria; phylum Verrucomicrobiota; class Verrucomicrobiia; order Chthoniobacterales; family UBA10450; genus Udaeobacter. The sequence goes on from JBGPNR010000254.1 coordinate 3,111, forward strand.
AGGCGGAGAGCGGGCAGAGCGAGCCTGGTATTTATCAAATCTCGCAGCGCGCCGATTTTTTCAGTGTGGTCGTGAGCATCGACACGATGAACCGGCGACCTCTGATAAACACGCGTGATGAGCCTCATGTGGACGCGAGCAGGTACCGCCGGTTTCACGTTATTCTTGGCGATTCAAACATGAGCGAATGGTCCACAGCCATGAAAATCGGGACCACCGCCTTGGTACTGGATCTCATTGAGCGCGGAGAAGCGCCTCACCTCGAGATTGCGCAACCAGTTGACGCTAACAAATCCATCAGCCGCGACCAAGCCTACGATTGGATCATCGAGTTGAAAGATGGCCGCAAAATCTCTGCTATCGACGTGCAGCGGATTTATTTGCGCGCGGCAAGCAGACTGGGAGCGCCTTCAAAAAGCCAGGACGTGGCAGCAAGCGAAGAGGAGCGGGCGTGGATATTACGTGAATGGGAAAATGTCCTCAACGATCTGGAGCGCGACGTGATGTCGGCGCGAGACCGCGTCGATTGGGCGGCCAAGAAGTTCCTGCTGGA
>JBGPNR010000255.1:0-3657 GCA_041487635.1 Candidatus Udaeobacter sp.
CGATCTGCGCATCTGCGATCTGGGCGTCACCATCGAGGGCAGCGTGCTCGAGGCGCGGATGGCCGAGCTCCAGGGGGAGATCGACGCCCGCGGCCTGACCTTCCAGCCGCACGTCTGGCTTTCGGCGGAGTGGTTCTCGCCCGACGGCGTGCCCGGTGTCGCGATCCCCTTCTACCTCGCGCATCCCCGCCTGGAGCGGCTCGAACGCGCGTACATGCTCGAAGTCGAAGGCGGGACGCCGGAGTGGTGCATGCGCATCCTGCGCCACGAGGCGGGACACGCCTACACGTACGCCTATCAGCTTACTCGCAAGAAAAAGTGGCGGCAGATCTTCGGGCCGACATCGCGCGAGGAAACGCCGGACACTTACCGGCCGCGCCCGTTCAGTCGCAGTTACGTCATGCATCTCGAGGATTGGTACGCTCAGAGCCATCCAGATGAAGATTTCGCAGAGACTTTCGCGGTCTGGCTCACGCCGGGACTTGATTGGCGCAAACGTTACGCTGGATGGCGGGCGCTCCAAAAACTCGAATACGTCGACGAGTTGATGAAATCCTTGGCGGGAAAGCCACCGCCGCATATGCCGGAGTATCGCGTCGCCGATTATGATTTCCTGAACGTCAAGCTCAAAACTTATTACGCGCGCAAACGAAAACTCTACGCGGACACGTATCCGGATTTCTACGATGCAGATCTGCGGCAGCTTTTCGCTGCACCGGCCGGGATTAAAGCGAGTTCGTATCTGCGACGACGACGGCGGCGACTGTTGAATTCGGTGTGTCAGTGGACCAACGAGAAAAAGTTCAGTGTGAACAGATTGCTCGCGCGACTGATCGAACGCTCCGACCAGCTGGGACTCCATGTGCTCAATGACGATCCGCAACAGGATTTTCGCGTCTCTGCTTTCATTACGACGCTGGTGATGAATTATCTTTTCACCGGCAAATTCAAGCGCACGAAATAACCAGCGAGACATCTCTTACTGCTGGCTCACAATGAATATGAGAGATTCCTCGACTACGCTCGGAATGACAAACACGACAAAAACAACGTGAAAAAGAAACTCAAAGTCCTCGTGCTCTTTGACGGCACAAGTCCCACCAGTCTCGATCAGGACTTCAGCAAGGAGATGAAAACGAAGGATTGGAAAACGGAAGCGGACGTAATGGCTGCGCTCGGGACGCTCGGCCATACGGCAGAACATCTCGCCATCTTTGACGATGTCGATCTGCTGCGGCAAAAACTGGAAACGTTCGCGCCGGACATTCTTTTCAACCTCGTCGAGCAATTCAGGAACAACCCCGGGTTCGATCAGAACATCGTTTCATTTTTCGAAATGCAAGGGCGGCCCTTCACCGGCTGCGGTTCGACCGGCCTTACCCTTTGCAAGCACAAAGGCATTTCGAAAAAAATTCTGCACTATCACGGAATACATGTGCCCCATTTCGTCGTCGTTCCGCGCGGCCAGCGCATCGGGCGACCCAAGCAGCTCAAGTTTCCGATCCTGATTAAGCCGGTGAAAGAAGAAGCGTCGTACGGCATTTCGCAGGCGTCTTTCGTCGAGACCGACGACGATTTCCGCGAGCGGGTCGGTTTTATTCACGAGAAATACAACAGCGACGCCATCGCAGAGGAATATATCGAGGGCCGCGAACTTTATGTGAGTCTGATGGGCAACGCGAAGTTAACCGTCTTCCCGATTCGCGAGCTTGTGTTCCGCGAAGTGCCGCCGAACGAACCGAAGATTGCCACCTACAAGGCGAAATGGGATGACGAATACCGGAAACGCTGGGGTCTGGAGAATCAGTTCGTCGAGGGACTCGACCCGGCGCTTGTTGCTCACATCGAACAGACGTGCAAACGGATCTATCGCCTGCTCACAATCGACGGTTACGCACGCATCGATCTTCGACTGACGCCTGAGAACAAGCTTTATTTTATTGAGGCAAACCCGAATCCGATTCTCGCTGACGATGAAGACTTTGCGCTTTCAGCAGGAAAGGCTGGCTTTCCGTATCCGCAACTGATTGACCGGATCGCGCGGCAAGGGATGAAAACGCTTCGCGATTGATCCCGAAAGCATTCGGCGCTTACAACCACTTTTTTACACGCGGCCAAAATTCTTGCACGCTTGTCTTCAAATCGCGGCAGAGAAAAATGTGCGTTCGTCGCTCGAAAGGCATCGCCCACGGACTGCTCACGATTTGGCCCAAATCTTGGACGGAGGCGAATAGCTTACGCTCATCATCGTCGTCTGTGTCGAGAACCAAAACCACTTCGCCAGTCCAATCGCGCGGTCCCCACAGAAAATAATTCTGGTGCCCAGAAATCGCTGATGGCAGCCCGAGCTTTGGGCCAAGAAAATCGATCGCGCCAGCCTCGCCGTAGTTTTGGCAGAAAATGGCGGCGCGTTTTTCATCCTCGGGGCGCAAGTGATGATAAACGTGTGCGACCGAGCCAACCATTTGTTCCCAGCCAAACTGGTCGGCGAAAAGCTGCGACAGCGCGGCAGTATGCGATGTCTCGGTTCGTGGCGGTTGCAGGTGGATGGCTCGCATGTATCCGATAAGTTTGTCGGGCGGCAAAATCGGCACGACCAATGGTGCAAATAACGCGCCCGTTACGAGTATCCCGCTGAGCAATACTGGCTTCAGCCATTTGAGATGAGAGGCGAAAATGCGTTCAACGGCCACGCCTCCCGCGGCAAAGAGCATCGGATACGCCGGCGCGAGATAATAGCTTTTGCCATGTAAAATGATGAACTCGGCGAGCGTGATTAGATAAATGATTCCGATCGCGCGATAGCGACGGCCCTCGCGCGAACCAAACAACCACAAAAGGCCGGCAATCCATAGCGGAAGCGTTCCCGGATTCATGAAAACGACCTGCTGCACGATGAATTGTACCGGGCTGAGTGCGACGTTTTTGTTGCTGTGGGAGATGTTGTTCAGCAGTTCGTAAGTGGGCCAGTGATGCCGTGTTTGCCAAAGAATGTTCGGCAGCGCGATAGCAAAGGCGACCAGGCCTCCGAACCAGATCCATTTTACTGCGAAATGACGGCGTTCAGGCGTGAGCAGAAGCGCAACGAAAATACCAACGGCGAAAAACGCCGTGGAATGTTTGTTTTCGAGACTGAGTCCCAGCAACGCGCCGAACCAAAGCCAAAGCGTTGGCGAACCGCCGTTGATAATGCGGACAAATAGATAAACGCATCCCATCCAGAACAGCGGCTCAAACGCGTTCATGGAAAAAAAATTGCCAACTGCCAGATTGAACAGCGCGCAGAGTGAGCCCGCGCAGGCGAGCGCGATTGCCCATCCGCGGCCGCCAAGTTCGCGTGCGATTGCGCCTGTGAGGGCAACCGTCGCTGCGCCAACGAGCGCCGGCAGCAAGCGAATCGCAAACAACGAATCGCCCAGCAGCGCTTGGCTCAATCGCAAGAGCAGGATCGAAAGCGGCGGCTGATCGACGTAACCCAAAGCGAGATGGCGCCCGCAGGCGATGTAATAGAGTTCGTCGCGAAAATAACCGTAGCGGCCGTTTGTCAGCAGGTGAACCAGCAACGCTACCGCGCCAAAGAAAATGATCAGTGCTGATTCGGTGGAGTAATTTTGGTTGCCTGCCGGGTTTGTCTTGTACATCGCGTCAAAAAGTGCC
>JBGPNR010000256.1:0-3656 GCA_041487635.1 Candidatus Udaeobacter sp.
CGCGAAAGGTGTTTCCGCGACGTCGGAGTGGTAAGCGCGAAAAAGATCGCCGTCGTAGTAAACGACGTAAGTATTGTCGTCCAACCGTCGCACTTTCATGTTTTCCTTGCCGTCAAGCGAAATCCAATCGCCAAGGAGTCGCTCCTGCACCTTTCGGGTCGGACCCGATGTGATCGGGACGTCATATTGGCAAGCGGTGAAAGCCAGAGAACAAAGACCAATCGCTACGCCGACTACTCGTAGCCAAGCTAAGTTCGATGAACTCACGGAGTCTTCGCCTCTGGAAATCGGCCTTCGTCGAAATCGATGAAGTCTGGAATGCACTGAATGTCGTCGCGATCGGCGATTCCCATCTCCTTTTTTCGTTCTTCGAGCCGCGGCGTGATCGAATCACGCCATCCGAGCTTCGATGCGAATCCGTTCCAGACAAAAAGATCGCCATCGTTCAAGCGGCGACCCTTTTCGAAACACCATTCCAGAATTTCTTCGTCCGTCCCGCCCTGCTTCACACGCTCAATCAGATCGCGATGGTGCACGCGCAGAAAATTGCAGCACACCCCGTCCGCCGCTTTGAGCGCGCCGAAGTTTTCTCGATAATCTTCGTGGAGCTCGCCGCGCAGATGCAGCCGAATCTTGTCCAGCATGCGCGGGAAATACATCATGCCGCGCGTCATTTCTTTGGGACTCTTTGGATAGGTAGTCATACGCAAATGAATCGCATCATCGGTCGTGTTGCAATGACCCGCGTGTGCTGGTTTGAAAGCGACGCGAGGACGCCCACACATGGCGGGCAGGCAGTGCGCACTCCCAAAGCTTTCGCGAAACAGAAAAGCCTGTCCTCTGAATTTCGCACGAAGTGCTTTGGAGTGCGATGCGTCTCCGCATCGCTTTCCAGCCCGGACAACTCGCGTGCCTTAAGTCGCTCCGCCGTCGGTCAACGCCAGAATTCGCTCTCTTTTTGCGCCGTAATCTAGTGAATGAAACCGCCGGATTTCATCGAGGCGGCGCTGGCCGTTGAGAGTATCGAGGTAATGCGTATAACTCGCTGCGAGCTGGCTTGTCTCCAGATACCGGCCACGGAGGTTTGCATCGCGAAATGCCTCGGGGCATTGGCGCGCGAAAAGATGAAAGCGTAACCAGCGCCGGTCAGCTTGCGAGATACGCTGAGTTTTTCGAAAGAAGGCGATAAACAAAAGCAGAACAAGATACGTATCCACCTGCGCCTGGAGCTCCAGATTGCGCGCGAAATCTTCGGAAGCGATCTCGCGCGAGCCGCATTTGAACTGAAGCGCGGCGTGCAGTGCATGATTGATTTCTTCCACGAACATGATCAGCGACCGGATATTGCGGTCACCCAAGCCGGCGCGCGGATCGTGTTGCTCGAGTTGTTCAATGAGCCAGCGCGAATAATAAATACCAACGTAAAGTTGATCGCCGGCCTGCCGCAGAAATGTGCGTGCGAGCTCGCTCAATTCTCGGGCGGATTTTCCCGCCAGGATCGACAATTGCGCGCAACGCGTCCGATCAATCAGGCAATCTTCCAGATTAATCCCGACCTGCGCATACGTTCGCTCAAACAATCTTTGGATTTGGCTAAAGAGCGTCTCGTTCACAAGCAGAGCGACGGACGCGCGTCGTCATCCAGATTGAGCAATTGATCGGAAAGCTGGTTCAACGCGAGCCGGACATCGCGAAATCGATCGGCCAATCCTTCGAAAACGTCATCCAGTTCGCAGCGGCGAGCGACGGCGTGCGAGGCCACAAGTTGATAGTTCGTCCGGCCGACTTGCTCATAGAATTCGAGATCGGGACCACCGCGCAAACTGCGCCGTTGTGTGTTCTCGTGAAAGATTCCGGTGATGAAAAGCGAGTAATTACCGATGTGCGCCCGGAGCAAAAACGCTTGTTCGGGAGTCGCGCGAGTCAGCGCGATGAGCATATCGGAAATATATTGCTGAGCGCGATGATCGATCTCGTCCGAGATCTGCAACTGATTCGCGCGCGAAAAAGCTTCAAGCAACGATGCGACATAATCGCAAAGCTTGCGGTCGCCCATCCCGCCCTGCTGCAAAACGTGCCGGGCCAGAACGTAAAAATAAAACTGAGACGAAATCCGCAGATGCCCGCAGTGATTTAGAATCGAATCAACCAATCGCGGATGATCGAGAATGGAATCGCGCGTTTCGACATCGCTCAAAAGATCGACCAGAGAAACTTGGTCGGTTTGCGAGCGCGCGAGCGTGCGCACGATGAAGTCGAAATCCGCGGCGGTAAAGCGCGCCCGACAATTCGCCCTGATCATCGGGAACTCATAATGCACGAACAGAACCGCGTATGGCAAGCCAGATTCTTAAAATCCAAAGCCGCATCGGTCTTGGCGCAACCGTTAAATCACGTATGATGCCTGGCGAGTGAAAGCGAAGGGTCCAGAATTCATTCGGTTCTTTAAACCGATTCTGAAGATTCTGAAGCAGTCCGGCGGTTCAGGAACGACCTCCGAAGTCATTGATCGTGCAATTGAGCTTCTTCAAATTCCCGAGTCGGAGCAGGAGGTCACGCTGAAGAACGGTCAGTCTCGCATTCGCAATCAAGTTCAATGGGGCCGCCTTTACCTGGTGCGAGCTGGCTATCTTGAGTCATCGCGCCGAGGTGTCTGGAGTCTCACCGAAAAAGGCGCTCAAACGGATCTGGCGACATTTGATGCGTATGAAGTATTCCAACTAGTTCAAAAAGGCCTGCGAGCAGAAAAAAGAAAAAGGAGGAAGTGGAAGAACCCTTTATTGACGAGCGCGCCGAAAGCTCTGTTGAAGCTGCTGATTACAAGTCAGAACTACTGGCCATGATCAAGTCATTACCGCCAGAAGGCTTCGAGCGTCTTTGCCAGAGGCTTCTTCGCGAATCGGGTTTTCAAGAGGTTGTGGTCACTGGAAGAAGCGGCGATGGCGGAATCGACGGAATTGGGGTCTTGCAAGTTAATCCATTCGTCAGTTTTAACGTTTTATTTCAATGCAAACGTTATCAAGGTTCCGTCACTCCTTCCCAAGTTCGCGACTTTCGAGGAGCCATGGCTGGCCGTGCGGACAAAGGCATTATGATGACGACGGGCACGTTTACGGTTGAGGCCAAGAAGGAGGCCAGGCGCGATGGGGCAGCACCAATCGAGCTGGTCGCGGGCGAGGACTTGGTCAAGCTGTTCGAAGATCTCGAATTGGGTTTGCTTCCACGGAAGACATTCGAAATAGATGAAAAATTCTTCGACGAATTCCGCAGAGACGACTGATGTGATTCGTGACGGTGCGGTATTTCTCAGAGCAAGAGGGGTTGGCGTGGATCGGAATTCTTCGGGACGCGGCGGATCGCATCCGTGTTGCGTAAGTAGTAATAGAAATGAGGATCGATGATCGTAAGCTGTCGTTTCTCGTCGTCCCACTCAATCGGAGGCGCTGTATCTTTGTAAATTCCTTCGATTTGCTGCAGCGCACCTCGAATATTCGGCTCTCGCGTGTCCTTTACGAGTGAGCGCACGCGTTGTTTGATCTCGTCCAACGAAAGTTGCAGAAAAGGTGGATCGAGTCGCAGCACATGGGCTAGGATCTGATAGACGTCCGCTTTCGAGCCTCTATCAACTCATAATCGAGCCGCTTGCTGCCGCGCTC
>JBGPNR010000257.1:0-3655 GCA_041487635.1 Candidatus Udaeobacter sp.
ACACTGCAGGAAGTACGATTTCCTCTCTCGGGCGACTCAACGCGGATCGACGAAGCGCTTCCGCCTAACGAGCTCATCGCGAAAAATGTGTCGTGCAAGATTCCGGAGAACACGCCTTATTCTCAGCCCTACTGGCTTCGCCAGCCGGGAACGCTGGGCACGTTTGCGGTCGATGATCAGAAACTTATCGGCCTGCCGGAAAACCCGCCTCATCTTCCGATAGAAATAACGCTGCAAGTTACCGGGCAGGAACTTCGTTACGTTGTCGATACGAGATATCGCACGGTGGATCCGGTGGCCGGTGAATTGCGGCAGTCCTTGGTTATTGCGCCGCCTGTTTTCACGGACTTCGCCAACCCCGTGCTGATGTTCGCCACGAATCAACCGAAGTCCGTTTCAGTGCGTGTGATTGCATCAACCGGACCGGTTAAGGGACAATTAAGATTGACTGCGCCCGATGGCTGGCACGTCGATCCCGCCGCTGTGCAGATCGACCTAAAGGGAACCAATGCAGAGACGGTTGCGGCTTTCACGGTCAAACCGCCGGAGCAAGATAGCGAAGGAACCTTGCGGGCTATCGCTTCTATCGAAGGTCGTGAATATTCATTCGGACACGTCCGCATTTCTTATCCGCACATTGGCGTTCACATCCTGATGCCAAGGGCGGAGGTCAAAGTGGTTCGGGCGGATATCCGGAAAAAAGGCGATCGCATTGGTTACATTCCAGGCGCCGGTGACGATGTTCCGGAGAGCCTGCAACAGATCGGTTACACGGTGAAGATGTTAAGTGATGCTGATATCACCGCTAAAAACCTGGCGCAGTTCTCTGCCGTAGTGCTCGGAATCCGCGCTTACAACACAGATGATCGAATATCCAAATGGCTGCCGGAGCTATTTACGTATGTAAAGAATGGGGGAGTGGCAATCGCCCAGTACAACACCACGGCCGATCTCAAAACCAAGGAAATGGCGCCGTATCCATTGGAAATTTCGCGCGATCGCGTTACGGACGAAAATGCCGAAGTGCGCATTCTAGTACCCAATCATCCGCTTGTGACGACTCCCAATAAAATTACGTCGAAGGATTTCGACGGCTGGGTGCAGGAACGTGGCCTGTATTTTCCTAACAAGTGGGATGCCGCCTGGACGCCGATTTTGTCGTGCAACGATCCTAACGAAAAGCCGCTCGACGGCGGCCTGCTGGTGGCGAAGTCAGGCAAAGGCTTCTTTATCTACACGAGTTATTCTTGGTTTCGACAATTGCCGGCCGGCGTCCCAGGAGCGTACCGCCTGTTTGCCAATATGGTGTCGCTCGGAAAATGAGCATGCGCGATGACGAGCCGGACGCGCGTTCCTGGCGCAAAGCATATGGCTTGACGCTTTCCCTGTTTGTTCTGGAGGTCGCGCTGCTCTATCTCTTTACCATCCGGTTATCGTGAACCGGCTGGATTATCTCGTTCTTGTCGCCACGATTCTGGCGATCCCGCTGTATGGTCTTTGGCGAACTCGCTGGGATACTTCTCTCGGCCAATACCTCAAGGGGGATGCAAGCATTCGCTGGGCAACCATCGGGCTATCGGTGCTCGCGACGCAGGCAGGACCGATCACGTTTCTTTCCATGCCTGGCCAGGCGTACGAGAGTGGGATCGGGTTCATCCAAAATTATTTTGGGCAACCACTCGCGCTCATTGTCGTGTGCGCGGTTTTCGTTCCGATCTATCAGCGGCTAAAAGTTTACACAGCCTATCAGTACCTGGGCCAGCGATTCGATCGCAAGACGCAACTGCTCGGCGCATTTTTGTTTCTCGTGCAAAGAGGAATAGCGGCCGGGATCACAATCTATGCGCCAGCCATTGTTCTGTCTGCGTTGCTCGGATGGCGCTTGAACCTGACCATCTGGCTTGCTGGTGGTCTGGTTATTATCTACACGGTCGCAGGCGGGACCAAGATCGTCAGCATCACGCAGCGCTATCAGATGATCGTGATCTTGATCGGCATGGCGATTGCATTCGCGGTCGCGGTTTATCGTTTATCCCCCGATCTGTCGTTCGGTCATGCTTTATCCGTGGCCGGCAAGATGGGCAAATTGGAGGCAGTTGATTTTTCGTTTGATCCCCAGAAACGCTACACTTTCTGGTCGGGCCTGATTGGCGGCTTCTTTCTCGCGCTTTCCTATTTTGGGGCGGACCAATCTCAAGTGCAGCGCTATCTCGCAGGGGGCTCGCTGAGGGAGAGTCGTTTGGGATTGCTCTTCAACGCCACGGTGAAGGTGCCGATGCAGTTTTTCATCCTGCTGCTCGGTGCGCTTGTGTTTATGTTTTATCAATTCGAGAAGCCGCCGGTTTATTTTAATTGGCCGGCCTACGAACGTGCGGTGGAGCGCGGCTATGGGGCCCAATTAGCCGCGTTGCAAAAACAATTCGATGACGTCTTTGCGCAAAAGCGCGCTGCCATTCGTGCTCTTTCCAATCCGTCGTCAAATAGTTCATCAAACGAGCGTGATGTGGTTACGATCAGATTGCGCGAACTCGACGCGCAGGCGCACGAGGTGCGCGCTCGAACCAAGGCAGTTCTCGAGCAAGCGGGCGCGGATCCGAAAAGCAAAGAATCTGATTACGTATTCATTACTTTTATTCTTCAACAAATGCCCCATGGGATTGTCGGATTGCTTATCGCAGTGATCTTGTGCGCGACCATGTCGGCGACAGCAGCAACTCTGAATGCTCTCGGTTCGACCACGGCGATCGACTTTTATCGTCCGTTGATCCAGCCGAACGCGAGCGACCATCATTATGTTGTAGCGGCGAAAGCGCTGACAGCAGCATGGGGTTTAGTTGCCATTGGAGTCGCCTCGTTCGCCAGTTTGGTCGAAAATCTGATCGAAGCGGGCAACATTCTGGGCTCGATATTCTATGGCAGTATCCTCGGTCTCTTTCTGGCAGCTTTCTTTATTCGTCGAGTTACTGGATCGGCCGTGTTTTTCGCGGCGCTCCTTGCGCAAACGCTTGTCTTCGTCCTGTTCGCTACGACGAATATTGGTTACCTCTGGTATAATTTTATTGGATGCGCGGCCGTGCTGATCCTAGCGCCCGTCCTGCAGCAAACTCTGTTTCGCGGCACGCAAGCTACCGCTGGGGCATGAAACGTTTTCCGAGCGATGGATCACCCGATTATTTGTTTCGGCCAGCAACCGTGCGGATTTTTTCCCAAGCGTTTTTTGGTCGCCAAGATTCTGACGGCCCGGCGTCTCCAAAAAGAAATTGGCGGAGAAATCGTGTTTTTCTTTCACGATAGTGATCATGACCCGCGAGAGACGATTACCATTGTGCGAGACCAACACAGCGATCAGCAAGTGTCGCTAAACTTTGAGTTCGAGAATCGAGTCCAAAAGCAGTTTACGCCTCTTTACGGGAAACGTGTCCTTCCGGGCTGGCAGGAGAAAACCGCGCGTCAACTTCCGAATTATGTTGGGGGTCCTCTGGTCGCACACTTCAAGGAAACCAAATGTTCAAATATCGCCGACTTCTGTCTCGAGATGTACAAGCGCATGGGGTTGCTGGAAGGTATTCGGGTAGAGCGATCCAGCGCACCAGAGTTCAGAGCGCGTGCTGTGGCAATACCGGACTACTTCGTCGATATCCGATATGAAGGCGAG
>JBGPNR010000258.1:0-3653 GCA_041487635.1 Candidatus Udaeobacter sp.
AAAACCTGGAGCGTTCAACTCTCCTGGTAGATCACACGTTTGTTAAAGGACAACGCGACAACGGACATCCGGCAGCCACGTACACTGTTGTAGGCAACGTATCTTGCGGACCATGATGTTTTGAGGCGCTGGCGCAGGCATGCCATTTCGGTAGGAGGCAGCATGCGCCAGGTGTAGCTGGTCTCATCTTCAAGTAGTTGGATTAATTTGAGCTACTATGAAGCGCATCATGAATGCGCGAAGAGTAATTGCGCGAAACGCCAGACTTCGTGAAACGTGTTGTAGAGCGGGGTAGGGGCGACGCGGATGACGTTTGGTTCCCGGAAGTCGCATTTCACGTCCGCGGCGATAAGCTCCTTATGCAACTCCTTCGGATGTTCGTGCGCCTGGATTGACAACTGACAACCGCGCTCGTTGCGCGATTTCGGAGTAATGATTGTAAATCGTTTAGAGGCGTTTTGGTTTAGCAGGAATTCGAGATAGCTCGTTAGGCGAACTGATTTCGCACGTAGCGGCTCCATTCCGCCGGCTTCGTCGAACATCGCAAGTGAAGCGCGCAACGGCGCCATTGAGAGGATCGGCGGATTGCTGATCTGCCAACCATCCGCCGAAGGAACAGGGATGAAGTCCGGCTCAAGATGCAGGCGGAATCGCGTGTTCGGATCGTTGCCGAACCAGCCCGCGAGACGTGGCAGGCTTGTGTTAGTGGCATGACGCTCGTGCACGAATGCGCCTGCGACTGCGCCGGGGCCGGCGTTGAGATATTTGTAAGAACACCACACAGCGAAATCGACATTCCAATCGTGAAGCGAGAGCGGGACGTTGCCGACCGCATGGGCGAGATCGAAACCAGCGACGATTCCGTGCTTGTGCGTTGCCGCGGTGATCTTTTTGATGTCGAACAATTGACCAGTGAAAAAGTTCGCACCGCCAAATATGACTATCGCCAGTTGATCGGCATTTTTGTCGATGAGATCGAGAATGTCTTCCGTGCGGATTGTGAACTCGCCTTTGCGCGGTCGCGTGAGAATAAGGGCGTCCTGGGGATCGAGCCCATGATGCATGGTCTGGGTTTTGATCGCATAAGTGTCAGAAGGGAACGCAGGCTCTTCCATCAGGATCTTGAAGCGCGACTTCGTCGGCCGATAGAACGTGGCCATCATCAGATGAAGATTCACCGTGAGGCTGTTCATGCAGATCACTTCGAGTGGGTTCGCGCCAACGAGGCGCGCCGTCGGTTCGCGCAGCGCTTCGTGGTACGAATACCATGGCGTCCCAGTAGCGTGATGCGCATCGACGCCAAGCTTGGCCCAGTTGTCCAACTCATCGTCGACGATTTGCCTCGCGGATTTTGGCATTAGGCCCAGCGAATTGCCGGCGAAATAGATGACTGGCTCGTCGTCTTTGCCGAGTGGCAGAGAAAATTTTTCGCGGAAATCGCGGAGCGCGTCCTCGCGGTCGAGTTGCCGCGCAAAGTCTTCGTCGGCGGAGAAGGCCATCGTCATAAATGAGCAGCAAACGTCCAACGTCCAACGTCCAACGTCCAACGCTCAATTCAGAGGTTCTCTCCAGCGTGACCGGCTCTCAAGCTCAACCATCAACTGCCTTGAGCTTGCGTTTGCATAAGTTCGATGGTCATTCCATCCGGATCACGCACGTAAACGACGCGTTTGCCAGTATTCGGCCCAGACGTGAGCGTTTGTGGCTTACCGGCGGCCTTCCAACCGGATGCTGCAATCCGCTCGAGCACCGCATCGAGATCATCGACGAGCAGCGCAACGTGAACGTGTCCGACATCGCACGGCCGAAGATCAGTGCGTCTTTTCCGATCCGGTGGTGCGAGATACTCGAGCAGTTCGATCTTGTGACCGCCGGGCGCTCTTAAGACTGCGAGCTTGATCTCAGCACCTGCGACTCCAGTGATTTCCTTGGCGAGTTCGCCAGTTTGATGCGCGGTGTGCGAAAGCTCGAAGCCGAGAACATTCTGCCAAAATTGCACTGAGCGTTCGAGATTTGAAACGGTGATGCCGGTGTGATCGGCGGCAACGATGCAAAACGGCTTGTTCCTCACAAGCTCAATTTAACCACAGATTACGCAGATTACGCAGATTCAGGTGAGCGTAACCTGCGCTGTTCCTGCACTTCTTTGATGCAAAACAACCGATTTTTTTTTGCTTGATCTCAAAACCCTTCAAACGAAACGCACCTTACGACCGTTATCCAACTGCACGAAATTTCGCCGAAGAATGAGCCGTTTTCCGGCCCGTCGTTGCATTAAGGAGTATAAAACCATTCTATTTCGCAAAAAGAAAACTCCAGCCGGCGGCAACCATCCTGGTCGCCCTGGCAATTTCCATCCCAATATCTGCGCAAACCATTACCACCTTTGACGCGCCGGGTGCGGGCACGGGCCCCGGCCAGGTCTGGAGCATTGCTCCAAATGGCGCGGTGACCGGATTTTTCTTCGACCCCAACAACGTGGTTCACGGCTTCGTGCGAGAAGCGGATGCGGGCGCGTTGGGCTTACCCAAATTTTACCGGACAGTAACTCCTGGCCGACCGATGCCGCTACGTAAGCGCCATAGTCTTCCTGAAATCATCGCCCACGAGAGATTGAGGCCGGCACTGACGCCGGCGGAGGTGTAAAACCGGCCATCTTGGATGAGCGGTTCTGTCCAAACAGCGCACGAAGAAAAAAATTCCAGTATCAATCCGGTTGTGGTGCGAAGCGCTGTAGGGGTGCGACAAGACATCGACACGCGGGGCGATGAGCTCTGGCTGGACGCCTCGCCACGAGATGCGTTAGGCTCTGCCGTTATGGCAAGGGTACGCACCGAGGGGCTCGTGCCGTCCGCCGCGGCGTCGTTGACTCCACCTTTCGTGCGTGATGTGAATCATGCTGAGCGCAATGATGCTTCCGCCATTAGCGAGATGATGCCGGAGGTTTACGAAGACTTGCGTCGTCTGGCCGAGACCTTTCTGCGAGGCGAACGGACCGCTCATACTCTTCAGCGGACCGCGCTCGTGCACGAGGCTTTCCTTCGCCTGATTGGCGAGAAGAATCTTGTCTGGCAAAATCGTAGTCATTTTATCCGAATCTTCGCACGGGTCATGCGGCAGACGCTGATAAACTACGCGGTCGCGCGACACCGTTTGAAACGCGGCGGCTCGGATCCTCTGAGACTTACTCTCGAATTTTACGATAGCCGCAAAATTGATGTGACTGCGCTCGACCAGGCGTTGCAGGCGCTGGAAGCTCTGGACGCGCGGCAGGCGCGCATCGTCGAACTGCGGTTTTTCGCCGGGCTGACGGTCGAGGAAACAGCCGAGTTACTGGAAATTTCTCCGGCCACAGTGAAGCGGGACTGGACCCTGGCGAAAATTTGGCTCCAACGAGAACTATCTTCGAATTAAAGGATTCAAATTCTCCGTGTCCACAAAAACTACCCGAATCCGGCAAGGGAACATCGATCCGCAACGTTGGGATCGCTTGAAAACCATCCTGGGCGAAGCGTTGGAACAAAACTCTTCAGCGGCCCGGATTGCCTTGGTGGAGAGACGCTGCGGTGAAGATACGGATTTGCTCGAAGAGGCCGAGTCGCTCCTGGTCGAAGCGGAGGCGCTTCTTACCGAGCGTACCGACAGCTTCGAGG
>JBGPNR010000259.1:0-3645 GCA_041487635.1 Candidatus Udaeobacter sp.
ATCGAGGTGGCGTTGATTCCGAGCGGCGAAGTGAAAAACCCGGCGCGCACGGTTCCTCGGTCTGCTTATCTAGCGCTCGTCGTCACGACGATCATTTACCTCATGATCCAACTCGTGGCGCAAGGTACGCTTGGCGGCGATCTCGCAAAATATCCTGACGCACCACTAGCCGAATCGGCGGCGAAATTTCTTGGCAACTTAGGTCGCACGATTCTTCTGGCCGGAGCGAGCATCTCGGCATTTGGATTTGTGACGAGCGACATCCTGAGTTCGCCGCGTATGATCTTCGCTTTCGGCCGCGATGGCGCGCTGCCGCAGTTTTTCGCGCACGTTCATCCGCGCTATCGATCACCAGACGTCGCGATCATTACTTACGCGACGCTGGCGTTTGCGCTGTCAATCAGCGGCACGTTTGAAAAACTGGCGGTCCTTTCCAACGTCGCGGTGTTGTTGATGTATCTGCTTTGCTGCGCCGCCTGCTGGTTTTTAGTGCAGCGGGATGTCCGCTCGGATGGTGAGCCGTTCAATTTCCCAGGAATGAAAATTGTGCCTGCGCTCGCGATCCTCGCGATTATTTGGATTCTCGCGCACGCTACGCTTCGCGAATTTTTGGTGACCGGAATCGTGCTGGCGCTCGCGTCCGTCTTGTATTTCATGCGCGGATCTATCGGACGCTCTGCGCACGTGAACGCGTGATTTCTGGGGAGCGCACGCGCCTCGCGTGCTAATGCCAGTTCGGCTCGGACCGATCGCGCCCTCGCGATCGCGAACCTTCCGCTTCGTATTCTCTTTCAGCGGTTTTGCAAAGCGGCCTCGAAACGAGAACGTGAGCCGCGTGCGCTCCCCAGAAGTTTGAGTAAGCTTTCCAGCCATGCGCGACAATTATCTTGCCGAATATTATTCGTTCCTGCGGTTTCCCAGTGTCTCGACCGACGATCAGTACAAGCAAAAGCTGGAGGAGTGCGCACGATGGCTGGTGGAAAAACTCACGAGCATCGGCTTGGAGACACAGCTCGTCCCAACGCGTCGGCATCCGATTGTTTGGGCGCGCAACAAACATCAGCCCGGACGCCGCACAGTTTTGATCTACGGCCATTATGACGTGCAACCGCCCGATCCCTTGGAGCTGTGGGATTCGCCGCCGTTCGAGCCAGTTTTGAAGAACGGTTATGTTTTCGCGCGCGGCGCAACAGACAACAAAGGCCAAATCCTTTCGCACATTCTCGGAATTCAGGAAACGATGGAGGAACATCACGATTTGCCAGTGAATTTGCATCTTGTCATCGAAGGGGAAGAGGAAATCGGCAGTGTCAACCTCGGCAGTTTTCTAAAGCAAAATCGAGACGCATTGAAGTGTGATGTAGCAGTTGTTTCTGATACCGGAATGGTCGCGCGCGGTGTGCCGACCTTGAGTTATGGTCTCCGCGGAGTGACCGCGCTCGAGGTCAAAGTGATTGGTCCGAAGATGGATTTGCACTCCGGCGTGTTTGGAGGCGCCGTTGCGAATCCGATTACCGCTCTCGCGCAATTACTAGCTACGCTTCACGATCGCGAGGGTCGTGTGGCCATCGCGGGATTTTACGATCGCGTGAAACCGTTGGAAGATTGGGAGCGCGAAGCATGGCGGAAGCTTCCGGTCGATGGCGACAAATTGATTCTCGAGGAAACAGGCGCGCCGGAGCTTTTCGGCGAAGCTGGGTACAATTCGATGGAGCGGATCTGGGCCCGGCCGACTGCCGAGATCAATGGAATCGGCGGCGGCTATCAGGGGCAAGGGACGAAAACAGTAATCGCCAGCCATGCGATGGCGAAGCTGACATTCCGACTCGTTCCGGACCAGAGTGGCGACGAAATTCTCGAATTAGCAAAAGCGCATTTGCAGAAGAACCTGCCGAAAGGCGTAACGATCGAAATCACTATGGGCCATAGCGGCCCATGGTACCTAACTGATCCGCACTCGTCACTCGGTGAAGCCGCGCAACGCGCGTTGCGCAAAGCGTTCAACCGCGACGTCGCGCTCATCCGTGAGGGCGGCAGCATCCCGATCGTCTCGGAGTTCCGCGAAATTCTCGGGATCGAAACGTTGCTCATGGGACTCGCCCTGCCCGATTGCCGCGCGCATTCGCCTAACGAAAATTTTCCTCTCGAAAATTTCGAGGGTGGAATTCGTTTGAATAAAGCAATCCTGCAAGAGCTGGCGCAGTCTTAGCACAGACATCTTGTCTGCCGCTTCCTCACAAGCGAGACGGCCACGCACCAAATAAGCTCGAACGTTGTGGGACTCACGATACGTCTTGTGGCCCCCTCCAATCTGTGAAATGGCTTCTGATAATTGCGATCCTGTTTGGCGCTCCGTATGCGGCCCGCGCCGCCGAGGAATCGCTAGGCACAAAGATCAAAAAAGTTTTCGAGCCATCGCCTACACCGACTCGCAAACACCGAAAGAAGAAACCGACACCAACTCCGTCGCCAGAGACTTCGCCGAAACGAAAGAAAGCTTCTCCGAGTCCATCGCCAACCGCGACGCCCAAGAGTAAATCAAAGCGCAAAAGAACAACTCCGACCCCAACACCCGAGCCCGAAGAAAGTCCATCCGCGACTCCGGAACAAACGCCGGTTCAAGGAAAAAAGGGTTGGCCTAACGTGAGCCTTTCTCCCGACCAAATATCCGGATACGAAACTTGTCCGGCAAAAGTACGCCAAATTCTCGATGCCGGGCTCGCGCTGACAAGAGAGAATCTCGGTTACACTTATGGCTCTGCCGATCCGAAGAACGGCGGCATGGATTGTTCCGGTTTCATTTATTACGTTCTTAAGGAAAACGGCTTCCCCGACGTGCCGCGCGATTCCAGCCAGCAATATGTCTGGGTGCGTAAAGCCGGAAATTTTTATGCGGTCCTGAGTCGCAAGGAGGACTCATTCGAGTTCGATGATCTTAAGCCTGGCGATCTGCTTTTTTGGCGGGGCACCTACAACATCGATCGCGATCCGCCGATCACGCACACCATGATTTATCTTGGCCGCGAAAAACGAACGAATAGACGCGTCATGATCGGATCCAGCGACGGCCGCACATATGACGGCAAACAGCGTTGGGGCGTCAGCGTTTTCGATTTCAAAATGCCACCGCCACCGAAGAGCGGCGACGCCAAGATCAGTCCGGTCTTTGTCGGCTATGGCAGAATTCCGGGCCTACCAGCGCAATAAGGCTATTGATGGTCTACCGTTTCCACAGCACTCGGAGACGGTTTCGGTTCTGTTGCTGATGCCGGCTGAACGGCAGAACGATGAACACGGCGTTCGTATCCGATGAAGGCAATTGCAAGTAGCGCGAAGACTACGATAAGCACGACGCGCTGTTCGTTCTTCGTGAGGTCGAAAATTCGAAAGAAGCGTTTCACTTTTTGGCGTAGCGGATCGGATCTGTGATTCCCGCTTCGCGAAAGCCTTTGAGCCGGAGAAGACAGGAATCGCATTCGCCGCAGGCGAGACCTTCCGGCGACGGATCGTAACAACTGTGGGTGAGCGAAACATCGACACCGAGCTCGACTGCTTTGTGAATGATGTCGGCTTTGGAAAGTTTGATGAGCGGCGTGTGAATCTGGAAACGTCGGCCTTCAATGCCCGCTTTTGTCCCAAGATTGG
>JBGPNR010000260.1:0-3641 GCA_041487635.1 Candidatus Udaeobacter sp.
ACGACAAAACTAAACAGCGCGCGTCCTTACCTTCATTAGACGTTGGGCGTTGGGTGTTGGACGTTGGGTGTTGCCACCAACCGCGGCGTGGTATTCCTGCAAACTGCGCACCTGAACTTTTCGTTTTTGTAACGACCGGATTCCATTCGTGCTGGCCAGCGCGGCGCGCACCGTTGTCATGATCGGGATTTTCGCGGCAAGCGCGGCATTCCGAATGACCACTTCATGCTCGCGCGGAATTTTTCCGCTCGGCGTGTTGATGATGAAATTGATGTCGCCGTTCTTGATGCGGTCGAGAACGTTCGGGCGTCCCTCGTGGATCTTGAAGACTTTGGTCACTTTGATTTTCGCCTTCGTCAGTGCGTCTGCGGTTCCGCTTGTGGAAATGATTTCAAAGCCGAGTTTCACAAACTCGCGCGCAACTGGGATCACCGCTTCCTTGTCAGTGTCCTTGACGCTGATAAAGACCTTTCCTTTTTTCGGCAGTGGCGGCGGCGCAGCCATCTGCGACTTCGCGTATGCAAGGCCAAGATCAACATCCATGCCCATCACTTCACCGGTCGATTTCATTTCCGGACCCAACGAAATATCGAGGCCTTCATAGCGCAAGAACGGGAACACCGCTTCTTTCACTGAGAAATGTTTCGGTGCGATTTCCTTGGTGAAACCAAGTTCGCGCAATGATCTGCCCACCATCACCTTCGCGGCGAGTTTCGCCAGCGGAACACCGATTGCTTTGCTGACGAAGGGAATCGTGCGCGACGCGCGCGGATTTACCTCCAGAATATAAACGTCGTCGCCTTTGACGGCGAACTGCACGTTCATCAGGCCGCGGACGTTCAATGCGCGCGCCATCGCTTTGGTCGCCGCGGAAATCTCATCGATAACTTTTTGTGACAACGAGAATGTCGGAATCACGCAAGCGCTGTCGCCGCTGTGGATGCCGGCTTCCTCGATGTGCTCCATGATCGCGCCGATCACGGTTGTCTCGCCGTCCGCGATGCAATCGACATCAACCTCAACCGCATCTTCCAGAAAACGATCAATGAGCACGGGGCGATCCGGCGTCACTTCAATCGCGCTAGCCATGTAGCGCCTGAGATCTTCCTCATTATAAACGAGCTCCATCGCGCGACCGCCCAGCACGAAACTGGGCCGCACCAGCACTGGGTAACCAATCTTCTGTGCAATCGCGACTGCTTCCTCGGTGCTCACCGCTGACCCATTCGGCGTCTGTCGGAGTCCGAGTTTGTCGAGCATCGCCGCGAACAATTTTCTGTCTTCCGCTGTCTCGATGCTCTCCGGCTGTGTTCCCAGGATAGAAACGCCGGCAGCTTTTAGTCCCTGCGACAAATTGAGCGGTGTCTGCCCGCCAAACTGGACGAGCACGCCCTCTGGTTTTTCCTGATCGTAGATGTTGAGCACGTCCTCCAAAGTGAGCGGCTCAAAGTACAGTTTGTCGCTCGTGTCGTAATCGGTGGAAACCGTTTCCGGATTGGAATTGACCATGATCGTTTCGAATTCGAGCTCGCGCAGCGCGAAAGCCGCGTGCACACAGCAGTAATCGAACTCAATTCCCTGGCCGATTCGGTTCGGCCCGCCGCCCAAAATCATGATCTTGCGTTTGCCGCTCTCTCGCCGCTCGTTCTCGTCGCCGTAGGTTGAGTAGTAGTACGGCGTGTAGGCTTCGAATTCCGCCGCACAAGTATCCACGAGGCGGTACGTGGGTGCGACACGTTCAGCTTTTCTCTTCGATCGAATTGTTTCTTCCGAAGCGCCCCGCGCGAGTGCCAATTGTCGGTCCGAGAAACCGAGCTTTTTCGCGCGCAAGAATGTTTTCGTCTTCAAACAACCCGTTTCGGTAACGAGGTCAGCGACATTCCTCAAAAACCACCTGTCGATTTTCGTCAGATCGTAAACCTCATCAATCGACGCGCCTTTTTGAAATGCCTGCGCGATGTAGAAAATTCGTTCCGCGTTCGGGGTTGCTAGTCTTAATCGCAGCGTTTCGAGATCAATATCTTTGTCCGCGCCGTCGCCTAACAATCCGAACCGTTTTATCTCCAAACTGCGCAGCGCCTTTTGCAGTGCTTCCTTGAATGTGCGTCCGATGGCCATCGCTTCACCGACGCTCTTCATGCGCGTGGTAAGCGTTGCGTCCGCCTGCGGAAACTTTTCGAACGTAAAGCGCGGTACTTTCACGACGCAGTAATCGATGGTCGGCTCGAAGCATGCGGGCGTCTCGCGCGTGATATCGTTTTTGATTTCATCCAGCGTGTAGCCGACCGCGAGTTTTGCGGCGATCTTAGCAATCGGAAAACCCGTGGCCTTCGATGCGAGCGCGCTGGAACGCGACACGCGCGGATTCATCTCGATCACGACCATCCGGCCGTTGTCGGGATGCACCGCAAACTGAATGTTAGACCCACCGGTCTCGACGCCGATCTCACGAATTACCGCAAACGCGGCGTCGCGCATCATCTGGTATTCCTTGTCAGTAAGCGTTTGCACAGGTGCAACGGTGATGGAGTCCCCTGTGTGCACGCCCATGGGATCGAAATTCTCGATGGAACAGACGACCACGCAGTTGTCCATTCGGTCGCGCATCACTTCCATCTCGAATTCTTTCCAGCCCACCAGCGATTCCTCGACCAGCACTTCGTGAACCGGCGACAGATCGAGTCCTCGTGCAGCGATCACATCGAGCTCCTCGCGATTGTAAGCGATGCCACCGCCAGTTCCGCCGAGAGTGAACGCCGGTCGAATGATGAGCGGAAATGTGCCGATCTCGCGGATGATCCGGTCGAGATCCGCCAAAGAACGCGCCACGCCGGAGCGCGGCACCTCGAGCCCGATGCGCAACATCGCTTCCTTGAACAACTGCCGGTCTTCGCCTTTGGCAATGGCCTGAGCGTTTGCTCCAATTAATTTCACGCCGTGCCGCGCCAGCGCGCCGTTGCGGTTTAATTCCATCGCGGCATTGAGCGCCGTCTGTCCTCCGAGGGTGGGCAAAATTGCGTCCGGTTTTTCCCGTTCCATGATCGCTTCGATCACTTCAGCGGTGATGGGCTCGATGTAAGTGTGATCGGCGAATTCTGGATCGGTCATTATTGTGGCTGGATTTGAGTTGACCAGCACGACCTGATAACGCTCTTCGCGCAGTGCCTTGCACGCTTGCACGCCGGAATAATCAAATTCGCAACCTTGCCCGATGATGATTGGACCGGAGCCGATCAGCAGGATTTTGTTGAGGTCGTTATTTCGCGGCATCTGCGCCAGCGCGGACAGTAAACGAAATCAGGCGAACGTCACGCGGGAATCGTAGCACAGGCATCCTGCCTGTGGGGCGAGCGGGCGTCCGCGCCTGCTCGGCGTCACTTGCGTGATTCTCTTCGGCAAGCGAGACGCTCGCCGGTCCCACAGCCGAGACGGCCGTGCTACGCCACCTGCGCCATCCGCTGGCGATCGAGATAAACTTTGCAGATGCTTTTGATGCGCGTCAGAACGTAATACACCGTCTGGCTGCGGATACGGACCAGTTCTGTACCTACAATGCGAGTCACGAAATCGCTCGGAAGATCTAGAATTTCCTGCGGAGTCGAACCTTCGAGACCTTTGCAAAGAATCGCGGTCATCGAGCG
>JBGPNR010000261.1:0-3619 GCA_041487635.1 Candidatus Udaeobacter sp.
ATATCCAGAATCGCGTGACAAACGTGTTGGGCATTCTCAAATGTGAGTTGGTTTAGCAGAACCAGCGCAAACTGTTTCCGTAACTCAGGTGAGCTTTGTGCATACAAAACCCTTAGCAGGCGCAGTTGCTCGTTATCAGCCCCCGTTAGTCCCGAATTGTAGCTATAGATCGGCCCTTCAGGAACCGCCTGAGAAAGTATTGCTGCTATTTTCTTCCTCAATTGTTGCATTAGACAATGCGAGCCCTCGGGCAAAACCGTTTCGATCTTCGGTTATTACAGTTAGCAGCGACTTTAGCACAAACGAAAGCACACGGGAACGATTTTACCTTTGCGTTATGTGAATACATGCTGCCACAACGACCGAAGCGACGCCTACAGGGGAGAAAGACAGGTGAAAAATCTGAAATCGTGTTGCTTTGGGTCGGCGGGTAGTGAGGCGAGCGTCTGGCATGCCTCATTTCTCTCGCTCATTCCGTCTAGAGTTTAGTGCCATCAATCGTATTGACTTATCGCTGAGCCGAGCCGAAGTTGAATAATTAATATCTCTCTTACTTCCCGCCGCTGCTACCTTGAGAAGTTCTGTCTTATTCTTTACGACGCTCTTGGTTTGCGGACTACAATAATACCCGTACGTCCACTGGTCGATATTCCTATTTTCCTCTGAGCGCGGCTTATTCACTGGGCGAGTCTAAGTTATGCAAGTCAGGCTCGGAAGTTGGAGAGCTTTGCGTAATGACGTGCCTACGCGCATCTGAAAAAGCGAATGCTTTCTATCATCCAGCGATTAAGTCCATCGATCGCCGAAAGTTGGAGTTATAAAAAAAACTTATAACTGAGATATAAAAATTTCTTATTGGACGAGCGGTGACGCGCAATGGTATGAGTTTAAACGATCGACGAGGGGGAGAAATTGGTAAGGGTGTTCAAATTGCGAATGTTGCTCAACCCGAGGTTTTTCTTCGAGCGTGGTTAATTCTATGAGTAAGTTTTAAGTTAGGCAACTTAGGCAAGTCAGACACGCGGCGATGCGTTAAAGATTCGAGACCTCCAGCGCAAACTGTATCTCAAGGCCAAGAGGGAATCGGCGAGCTCGCATCCTTTGAGATGAAGATGATCGGAAAGCCGGATACGAGAGAACCGCAAGTACGGTTTGATGAGGGGAACAGGACTTCGTTTTACGGTGGATTCTAAACGGGCGCGAAGCCGGAAACGACGGATACAGCCAAGGATCAATCTAAAGAATGATGAGCCTGTTCTCTACTCTACCGGTTTCCACGGTTTCGATTTCGGATCAAGAAAATAACCTCATCTGACAACGAACTAAGGAGTATAAATATGCCGACAATTACCATTCCGCAGGACACCGCGTTCACCTTCGATGTGCTCGGGCGCTACGGGTTCAACACGCTCGATGAAGCGATCACCAGCACGAAGAATTCGCCGGGGCGGCAGTTTGATTTAATCGTCATCGGCGGCGGGAGCTTCGGTGCCGTGCTTGCTGCGCATCTTTTCAATCGCGACCGGACTCAGGCGCATCGCATCCTCGTTTTGGAGGGGGGGCCATTCGTGTTGCCGGAGCATGTGCAGAATTTGCCGGGCGATTTCAGCCCGCCGGGAAAGGGTAAGCCCGGCACGGTTTGGGGGCAGCCGTGGGATTCTGATAGCCCGATGGGATTCAATCAGGCGTTCCCTGGCCTCGCATTCTGTCTCGGCGGTCGGTCGGTGTTTTGGGGCGGGTGGGCACCTTACTTGATCGACTCGGAAGTGGCTGACCCATCGTGGCCGGCAAGCGTCCGCACCGATTTGAAAACTAAGGTGCTTCCGCGCGGAAGCGCGAGTCCGACGGAATCTTACCTCGACGAAGCCGCGCGGCAGATCGGCTCGGACACCGACAATGACTTTGTCTTCGGGCCTCTGCATTCCGCATTGAGCGACCAGCTTTTCAAAGGTCTGACCGCTATCCCGCCCGCGCCCGGCGACGATATCCTTACCGGAAAATTTGGCACGTTGAGCACCGCCGATGATCTCGAAGCGCCGCTCGCCGTGCAGTCGGCAACCTCACGTCCCGGCACTTTTCCGCTGAACAAATTCAACGGCGTGCAGCTCGCGCTCCGCGCGTCGCGGGCCGCGCAGGGTGAATCCAACAATAACGACGCAATCAAGCGGTTGATGCTCGTGAACAACACTTACGTGACCCGCATTGAGCGCAACGGCGGCACGGTTACGAGAGTTTGGGCAAAGAGCGGTGGCGTCGAGCAACCCATCGACGTGCCGAGCGGTGGTAAAGTTTTTCTCGCGCTCGGCACGATCGAAAACACCCGTCTCGCACGGAACACGGTGCCAGAAAACAATCTGATCGGACGCAACTTGATGGCGCATCTACGCTCGAACCTCACTTTCCGCCTTCCGCGCAGTGCCTTCGGTTCCGCGCTGGACCCGGTGCTGCATCCCGAGACACGCGAACTGCAAATCTCAGCGCTGTTTGTAAAAGGCATCCATACGCATCCTATTGATGGCAGCAAAGGGCACTATCACGTTCAGATCACCGCTTCCGGCGTTGGCGAAGCCGGAAAGAATTCGGAGGCGGAATTGTTCCAGAAAATTCCCAACATCGACGACCTTGACCAGTTCAAAAACCTCTCGGACAAATGGATCGTTGTCACCTTGCGCGGGATCGGCGAGATGGTTGGCGATAAGACTTCCAACGATCCGCAGAATCGGATCACGACTGGAGCGCTGGACGGCAACGGTGTTCCGAAAGCGGTCATTCGTCTGGAGACTAGTTGGAAAGACCCGAGCGATCCGCGCGTCACAGACACGAGCGATCAAACGCGCACCAAGGAGAATGACTTATGGAAAGCGATGAACGCGGCCAGCCGAAAGCTGGCTACGATTTTCGCGGCGGGCAGCCAGATTCAATATCTCTCTCGCCCGAACGATCCCGGTAATGCTGTCTGGCAGAATACCCCGCCCGCCGATGGGTTGTGT
Organism: Candidatus Udaeobacter sp.; assembly: GCA_041487635.1. Lineage (GTDB taxonomy): Bacteria > Verrucomicrobiota > Verrucomicrobiia > Chthoniobacterales > UBA10450 > Udaeobacter. The sequence goes on from JBGPNR010000261.1 coordinate 2,991, forward strand.
CAGGACTCGCTCAGCTCCACGCACCACGAATCGGGCACACTTTGGATGGGCACGAGCGCCGCGAATTCCGTGACGGACGAGTTTGGAAAAATTTGGGGAACCGACAATCTCTACGTCGTCGGGCCGGCCCTGTTGCCGACGATGGGCTCGCCAAACCCGATGCTTTCGGGGGTAGCACTCGCGCGTCGCCTCGGCGATCACCTTGTCCCCGTGCCGGTGCCCGCCGCGGCGCAAGACGCAGGCTTCCAGTATTTATTCGATGGAAGCGCAACGCAGTTTGCGAAATGGAAGATGGCGGGTGGCGGCGGATTTTCGCTTTTCGAGCGAATGATGATCGCACAGCAGGACAATGCGGGAATCGGCTTATTCTTTTACGAAGCGCAGAAGTTCGAGAACTTCATTCTGCGTCTCGATTTTCTACTCTCGCATCCGTTCGGCCCAGGCAACGACAACTCGGGCGTCTTCGTGCGATTCCGCGATCCGCGTTTGCCCGATCCCGCGCCCGACCCGATTGATCCCGCCGGTAATCAAGCGTTTGTCGCCGTGCATACCGGCTACGAAATCCAGATTGACGAAGAAGCCCGCGGCGACACGCGGAAGAACGAGGTGGATGGCCTCTTCTTCAACCG
>JBGPNR010000262.1:0-3602 GCA_041487635.1 Candidatus Udaeobacter sp.
CCGCGTTCCCGCCTCTACTCTTCGTAGCCGCGTGGAAACTTTTGATGCCACTTCCAGGCGCTCTCGACGATGGCATCGAGCGATTGGAACTGCGGTTGCCAGCCAAGCTCCTTTTTGATTTTTTCCGACGAAGCGATTAGCCGCGGCGGGTCGCCAGGTCTGCGTGGCTTTTCAATCGTCTCGATCTTTCGCCCGGTGATTTTGCGGCAGGCCGCGATTACCTCTCGAACACTGGAGCCGCCTCCCGTGCCGAGATTGTAGAATCCGCTGGAGGCCGCGCCGAGAGCCAGGATGTGCGCGCGGGCAAGGTCGACGATGTGAATGTAGTCGCGAATACATGTTCCGTCGGGCGTCTCATAATCGGTTCCGTAAATTTCGACGTTCGGGCTTTGACCAAGCGCGACCTTCAACACATTCGGAATCAAGTGTGTTTCGGGCCGATGATCTTCGCCGAGGTTCTCCGTGGCGCCGGCCGCGTTGAAATAACGCAATGAAACAAACTTCAATGCATGGATCTCGTCGTACCAACGGAGAATTTTTTCAAAAGCCAGCTTCGATTCGCCGTATGGGCTGACCGGATGCGGGTTCGCAGTTTCGTCGATCGGCACGCGCTCCGGCGGTCCAAAAATCGCGCAGGTCGATGAAAAAATGATCCGTTGAACACCTGTTGCCATCACGGCATCCAGCAGATTCAAGCCATTGGCAATGTTGTTGCGAAAATATTTCGAGGGATCGCGCATTGACTCGGGGACGAGTGCATATGCGGCGAAATGCATTACGGCATCGGGGCGCGTGCTGGAAAGCGCAGCCTCAATTTGCAGGCGGTCGGCCAAGTCGCCCCGAATAAAGTTCGCCCGGGAATCGACTGCGCGTCGATGGCCCTCACTCAGGTTATCGAATATGGCAACCTCGTGACCTTCATTCAGCAAAAGTTCAGAGCAAACGCTCCCGATGTAGCCGGCCCCCCCGGTAAGGAAAATTCTCATGGGCGGGGAAAATGCTGCGGGACTCGCGTTAAATCAAAGCGAAGTATGGGCCGGAGAGGATTCCGCGACGGTTTTGCCCTTCTTTTTCTGAATGGCTGCGACCATCTGCCGCGCGCAATGGTGTTTGCAGCGCGGGGCAAGCACTTTCAAACTTTGTTCGTCCGAGCCCCATTGCAAAATGTCAATGTCGACGTGGCGGACGCCCCAGCGTTTCACCTCGGGCCGGCTCGGCTTGTAAAGGTCAATCGTGTCCGTGCCGATCAACGCAGCTCCGTAATCGTCGATCACATATTCTTCGCTGGTATCGACAAGTCGATACCGGGTTCCAAGGGGATAGCGCGACCAATCAGAGGCGGCACTCAACATGTGCCGGCCAGAGAGATATTCACCGAGCGCGTTGTGATGGCCGCTTCCCCCCTCAAGCTCGGTATAGGCAGTAGTGCGCACGTTTGGTATGCGACGCCCGCTGGTGAGAGTCGGTTTCGACTGCGTGGCGCAGCCCACGATTAAGCAAGCTGCCGCTCCTGCGAGCGTAAGGTTAAGGCATCTACGCATCTGCAATCGCGCCCTCAATAGCAGCCCGAGAAGCGAAGGGCAAGGAATAATTTACGAAAATTCCCTAGGGCTGCTGGATCACCTGACTCTTGAAATTTGATCTTTCGGGCCGGCATCAACGATGCCGGCTACAGCGCTAGCGCGCCGCCGCCTGGGAGAGCTCCGTCGTGCAATGGGGACAACGAGTCGCCTTAACAGGGATCTTCATCGCGCACGCCGGACAATCTTTGGTGTCGGGTTCTTTTTCGGCTGGACGTCTGAGTTGATTGATTGCTCGAACCAGGAGAAAAACTGCGCCTGCAACGATGACAAAGTTGATCACGAGCGTAACGAAGTTCCCGTAATTCCAGGTGATCGCTCCGGCTTTGGCGGCGTCTGCGGGAGTATTGAATGCCGTCGACCCGTCTTTCGCCGCCCGAAGAATGACAAATTTATTGGAGAAATCGAGTCCGCCGGCGAGCAGACTGATCGGGGGCAAGACGATGTCTTTCACCAGCGAATTGATAATACCACCAAATGCGGCCCCGATAATTACGCCGACCGCGAGATCGACAGCATTGCCTTTCACGGCGAATTCCTGGAATTCTTTCCAGATCTTCTTCATACGACGATATTGACTAGCTTTCTCGGGACTACAATTACATTGCGCACCGTCTTACCCGCGATTCGATCTTGAATCTTCTGGTTCGACAGCGCGGCAGCTTTCAGTTCTTCCTCCGTTGCCACGATCGACATCTTGATTCGATCGCGCAGTTTCCCGTTTATTTGAATTACAATTTCAACCTCTTGCTCGACGAGCAGCCGCTCGTCATAACTTGGCCAGGGCTGTTCCGTGATATCGCCGCGCGCATCGGTGAATTTTGTATTCAGTCTCTCCCATAATTCGGAGGCAATGTGAGGGGCGAACGGATTCAGCAAAATCAGGAAGCTGCGCATTGCTGATAATGGAATTACTTCGACGTTCGTAAACGCGTTCACGAAAATCATCATTTGTGAAATTGCGGTATTAAACGAGAACGATTCGATATCCTCAGTGACTTTCTTGATGGTCGCATGGAGCAGCTTCTGCTGCGCCTTGTCCGAGTCGGTGTTTTTTACCTTGGCTGATAATTCCCACTCGCCTCTCTGGCTCTCAGTCATCAGTAGGCGCCAGACGCGCGCAAGAAAACGCGCTACGCCCTCGACGCCACGCATGCTCCAGGGTTTCATCTGCTCAAGCGGTCCCATAAACATCTCGTAGCAGCGAAATGCGTCCGCGCCGTGCTGGTCGATGACGTCGTCAGGGTTCACGATGTTGCCGCGTGATTTCGACATTTTTTGGTTATCTTCGCCGAGGATAATTCCCTGATTAACGAGGCGCTGAAATGGCTCCGGCTTTGAGACGTAGCCAAGGTCAAACAGCACCTTGTGCCAGAAACGTGCATACAGCAGGTGCAAAACAGCGTGTTCAGTTCCGCCCACGTACAAATCAACGCCACCCGGCTTATCACCGCCCATCCAGTAGCATTCCGCTTGTTCGCCAACGAAACGTTTGTCGTTATGCGGATCGCAAAATCGCAGGTAGTACCAGCACGAGCCTGCCCACTGCGGCATCGTGTTTGTCTCGCGCACACCCTTCTCAGAATAGCGAACCCATTCTTTCGCTCTGGCCAGGGGAGGTTCGCCCGTGCCGATCGGCTTGTAATCTTCCAGCGCCGGTGGGACGACCGGCAATTCGCTTTCGCTTAACGAGCGATGTTTACCGTCTTGCCAGGTAATCGGGAACGGCTCGCCCCAATATCGCTGACGCGAGAATAGCCAGTCGCGCAGTTTGTAATTGATTGCACCCTTGCCCTGGCCGCGCTCTTCCAGCCAAGTGGTAATCTTCCTTTTCGCCTCGGCGCTCGCCAGGCCGTTAATAATCGGCGAATTGATTGCAATCCCCTCGCCGACGAAACCCAGCGCCGGCTCATCGGCCAGTGGTTGGACGACTTCAACAATCGGCAAATCAAATTTGCGCGCGAATTCCAAGTCGCGTTCGTCATGCGCGGGCACACCCCCGATTGCGCCCGTCCCATAACC
>JBGPNR010000263.1:0-3577 GCA_041487635.1 Candidatus Udaeobacter sp.
GCAGCAAATATAAAGATCGCGCCAATCGTGGTGTATAACAGCGGGAAGAAAGAAAACAGCGCTGCCAGGCCAGCCCCGACGTAATGAAAAATCGCAAGCAACCGCAGATGTTCTCTATCTTGATTCATTCGTAAAACAACTGGCGCCGCTTCAAAGTCTTCACGAAGTGATGTACCCTTCTTCGCCGTGTTGATTAATGTCGAGTCCCTGTCGCTCGATCTCAGGGGGGATGCGCAAACCGATCACTCCTCTGACGATTGCACCGATGATCGCGCTTCCGACCACCGCCAACACGATTGTGACGACAATTGCTTTTAACTGTTCGATCCACAACGTGTGACCAACAATTCTCGCAAGACCGTTTTGCGTCGCAGGATTGAGTGGTCCGCCAATGGTTGACGAAAGATTTGGATTCACAGCCGCAGTCGCCAGCAAACCGGTGAGAAATGCACCGAGTGTCCCGCCTACTGCGTGGATCCCGAAAGTATCGAGAGCATCGTCATAGCCGAGCCACGATTTCAACTTCGTGCACGCAAAAAACGGGATGATGCCCGCAGCCACTCCGACAATCACTGCACCACTCGGAGCGACGTAGCCACACGCTGGCGTGATTACGACCAGTCCGGCCACTGCTCCCGAACAAAACCCGAGCACACTCGGTTTGCCGCGCAGCGCATACTCGAGCATGGCCCAGGTAAATGAAGCCACCGCCGTCGCAAGCGTGGTGCTCATAAACGCGTTTGCAGCGATTCCATCGGGCGCAAGAGCGCTTCCTGCATTGAAACCGTACCAGCCTACCCAAAGCAAACCGGTGCCGACCATGCAAAGCACCATGCTGTGCGGCGCCATGATTTCCTTTCTGAACCCGAGCCGGTGCCCAAGAAGAATGCACAAGACGAGCGCGGACCAACCGGACGTCATGTGAACGACGGTTCCGCCCGCAAAATCGATTGCAGTAATCTTTGCGGCCGGATTCCAGACCCCATTCATCCAGCCATCGATTCCCCACACCATGTGGGCGATTGGAAAATACACCGCGAACATCCAGACGCCGACGAACACAAGCACGGCCGCGAATTTCATCCTTTCGGCAACTGCGCCGATGATTAAGGCCGGCGTGATGATGGCGAACATCAATTGGTACATGGCGAATACATTCTGCGAAACCCAGTACGAATAGTCGTTGTTCGGTCGGACGCCGACGCCGTCCAGAAAAGCGAATTTCAATCCCCCAATGAAGGGCGACCCGCGTGAAAAAACGAGAGAATAACCTGCCACCCACCAAAGGATCGTCACGAGGCCGGCAATCCCGAGACATTGAGCGAGAATCGACAAGACATTCTTCGCGCGGACGAGGCCACCGTAAAAAAGCGCCAGCCCGGGTAACGTCATGAAAAGCACCAGCGCAGCGCACGTCATCATCCATGCATTGTGGCCAGGTCCAGGGCCAGCCACGTTCGAGGTCACTGGCGAGCCGGTATCCGCGCCACGCGCTGAATTATTTACGTAAGCTTCAAGGTCAGCGACGCGCTGCTCGAGTGAAGGCGAAGCGGAAGGCGACGATGTTTGCGCGTGCAGTGGAGAAACCAACGCAACGAACCCGACAAGAAAAAAGGCCCACATCATTACGCGCTTCCGTTATAGCGCGCCGATTTATCGCGGCAAGGAAAATGCCACCGCACAGGTCACTGACCTTCTTTACGGCAGGCCTACGTCGCCTCTCCTTCGCGAGGGAGAGGGTGAGGGTTCGATTCAAAACAACTGGATCTGGCAAGTTCGTGAGTTGCCGCGTGCAATCCAAAACCCCTCACCTTAGTCCTCTCCCCTTGCATCAAGGGGAGAGGCGAACAAAAGCGACGCGGGACACGAGTATGTCCTCACATTGCGTTCGATTTGCGAGTAACGAAAACTAGCAAAAGAAAACTCCGCCGAGCGGTTGGCCACACCAGGTTAAGATGCTCGGCGGAGTTCCCCCTCTGCCTCAAATCAGACTGAATTCAGAGCAGCGTCGTGGGCAACAATGATTCGAGCGAAACTTGTTCTGACGATGGTTCAGGACCTGCTCCTTCATCGTCATCATCGTCATCGTCATCGTCATCGGCATCTTCGCCGTTGTCGACGTCGGCTCGCGGCGCGACTGCCGGCAAGTCATTCTGCTTTAATCTCTCGTAGCGCTCACGAACGTCGACCGGCACTTTGTCGAGGTCTTCTTTCGATTCGACCGGTCCACTGAAGAGTAATTTGCCCTGCGGATCTTTGGTCGTAAGCAATTTCTTTCCATTCACGTTTTCCAATTTCATCTCGCCTTTGCTATCGCGGAAAACGATCTGCGCTTTGCCGAGATCGATCTTTGTGGCTTTCAGCGTGCCGTTGTCGTTGCTCAAAATGCGAATCTCCCGCGCGGCGCGGCGGGCATCTTCCCGCGCGCGTCTCGCCGCTTCATGAGGTTGTATCACTACTCCACGGATTATCTCGCGTTGCGTGTCGCCCAATTGTTCTTTCAATTGTTCCTTCAATTCTTGCATCTGATCACCGACATCGCCTGTTTCATCAAAATCCCAATGCATGTCGTGGTTTCCTCCGGGCATCATCGAGTGACGCTGCGGCATTTCCTTCTTGGCAACCTTAACAGTGATCTTTTGCTCCTGACCCTTGCGCAAGATTGTAAGCGTCACGTCAGTGCCTTCGGAGAAAGTCTGCAGGAGTTTTCGCAGTTGCGTTGGTTCCATCAGAATCTGGTCGTTCAACATCTTAAGGATATCGTTCTGCTGAACACCTGCTGACGCGGCAGGACTATTCGGCACGACGTAGTCGACGACCAACCCAAGGCCCTTGGTCAAACCAAGCTGTTCACTGACAACATTCGGCACTTGCGACGTCTCCACGCCGAGAAACGTCATGGGCACCTTTGGCGCATTCTCGTGGCCGCCCGGCATCCCCGGCGGACCATGCGGGCCAGGTGGCTGTGGCGGCGGCGGAGGCGGTGTCTGCGCAAATCCTGCAATGGGCAAAGCAATGGCTGCAATTGTAGCTATGGATTTTATTTTCATGTTTTTGTTTTGTTAAATCATTGGCCTGAGACCGGGATGAGGACGACTTCCTCGCTGGGGTAAGAAACACGAAGTGATGCGCCCGTAGTCGGATTACGCCACTGCCACGTCTCATGAGTCTGATAACGCATACGTCGCAACGGCTGGCCTGAGCTGCTGGCAAACTGCAATCCTTCGTCGCGCGTGTTGTAAACCAGCCGAGTCGCGCCCGCAGGAACAAATTTGTCGGTCGAAGTGGATTTTTGCGCTCGATTCAATAGCGGTGCTGCTTCGGGTTCACGCGATGTTTGCGCGATTTCCTTGCCGCTCTCCTGGCGCTCCATCTTGACTGCCGCGAACAAAACCAGAACAGCCGCTGCGGCGAGACCGAAGCCAAGTGACAACCAATTGTAGCGCAGCCGCTCCGGTTTTATGGCATGCGAGGCGACTGCCCTCCCAGTCGTCATGGCTTCTTCGACGCGCTCGAAAAGAATGGGCGAAGGCCGTGCCGGTCGCAGCTTTCTCAATTCTTTCTCGATCTGAGAAAA
>JBGPNR010000264.1:0-3573 GCA_041487635.1 Candidatus Udaeobacter sp.
ACGCGCTCGGCGGTGCTGCCGATGCACAGATGCCGCCAACTGGTATAACCATGAGTGGAGATGACGATTAGATCCACATCGAGGTCTTTAGCAGCCTTGGTGATTTCGTTGGGCGGATGACCGGTGCGGATTGTGGAATTAATCGATTTGGCGCCGTTGTTCCGCGATCGCGCAGCCAGAGCAGCCAATTCTTTCTTCGCGGGGATGGAATCGTCCTGCGGCTGAGGAAACACTTCGACGGCAAACGGCGCGCCGACGATTGGACTGGCCGGCTCGACAACGTGAAGCAGAACGATTTCACAACTGAACTGTTCGGCAAATTTCAGCGCATACTGAAATGCTTTCTTCGACGTCTCGGAGAAATCGATCGGTACGAGAATTTTTTTCAGATCCAAGATCTGCGGGACGAGTTCAATGGTCTCTGTAGGTTCAACAAGTTGAGTTTTCATTTGCCTGAATTCTCAACTCCTGGATCAGCTTTGGCTCGGCGGCTGTTGCTGAATCGTGTGCATTTTTTGCGATGGCGGTAGGGGACGCGGCACTGCCGCGGTGCGTCTTTAGCGCCAAAGGCGCTGTACAAGCTTTAGCCTGGGGCATCGCCCCAGGGGTTCAATTATCCATGAATCCAGCGCTGAAAGCGCGCTTCAGTGTCTCAATCCCAAACATATCGCTCGTCGAAAGCGACGCCGTGCCTACGCAATAACGCGCGGTATTCCTCTTGAAATGTGCGAGTGCGATGGTTCTCCCGTTGCGTCTCGATGTATTACAGCACAGCCTCAAGCTGACTCGCGCTCACTGAAAACGCACCATACCCGCGCTGCCAGAAAAAACCGCGATACCGAACGTCACGCGCTTTGATCCATTTTGAGGATGCTTTCTTTATTTGTTCGATTAACTGAGCTTGGGAAAGAGTTCGCGGTAGCGTCGTCACAATATGAACGTGATCGGCAACACCACCGACGTGCACAAGTTCCGCGCCAAGATCCCGGCAGATCGTCGCCAGATACGCATGCATGCGCGGCCGCACGTTGGAATCGAGCCAAGGCTCGCGGTTCTTCGTGCTAAAAATGACGTGAAGAATGACCTTACTGAGTGATTGGGGCATAGCCCAATCATTCATCGAACTCGCCCAGAAAGTGAATCGCGCTTTCAGCGCTAGGGGTTTTTCTTCATTCATATCCTGGGGCGGTGCCCCAGGCTTCGACATGAGTGCCGCGCCTTTAGCGCTAGCGAATACCTGCGGCTGCGTGCGGCGCAATAAATGAGTGGGAAATCGCAAACCACGCTAAGACTGGCGTCTGTCTTGAGGAAGACTTGACGTGGAAATGAAAGAGGATCGCACTGCGATGTCGAAAAAGGCTACAACAAATGCGGCCAGTCTCCGCGACAGAGCGATCGCGCAATACCATGATCTGCTTTTGCGCGACGAAACACTGGTGCCGCGCGTGTTCGAAAAACTCCACGACGCGATGCGAGCAAGCCGGCTGACTTACGGTGATCGGCCAATCAGCGTGGCGCTGCGTCCTCACCTCTTGGAACGCTCACAATTCCAGGCTCAGAAAGTGGTCGCGGAGCTGATCGTAAGCGCGCTGGAGAAAATCGCAGCCACGGCGGTGCAGTTTCCCGCGTTAATGACAAAGCTTGGGTTGAGCGATGCGGAACAGAAGGTCGCGCTTATTGACCCTGGATTTACACGCGCCGCCGTTACTACTCGACTCGACGGCTTCGTTCACGGGCAAGACATCAAATTCGTCGAGTACAATGCGGAGAATCCGTCGAGTCTTTCTGATCAGGAAGGATTGAATCGCGTACTGTTCGAGCTGCCAGCAATGTCGGTCTTCGCGCAGCGCTATCGTCTCCAGCAATTCTCGCCTGTGGAAAGATTGCTCGCCACGTTGCTGGCGGTTTACCGCGAATGGAATGGCAACGGCGTGCCAAACATCGCGATCGTGGATTGGAAAAATCTGCCGACAGCGAACGAGTTCATCCTGCTGCGAGATCATTTCGCGGCACGCGGCGTGCGCACAATCATCTGTTCGCCGGACGAACTGGAATACAGGCGCGGCCGGCTACGCTGTGGGGATTTTGAAATCGACCTCGTCTATAAGCGCATGATTATTCACGAATTCCTCGCGGCGTACGATGAAACGCATCCGCTGGTACGCGCCTGCGTGAATCATCATGTTTGCCTGGTCAATCCGTTCCGATGCAAAATCATGCATAAGAAGGCCAGCTTCGAACTGCTGACCGACGAAGCCTATGAAAGTTGGTTCACCTCCAAAGAGCGAATAGCCATTGCGCGTTCCATTCCGTGGACCCGACGGATAAGCGATCGGCGAACGAAATACCACGGCCGCAGTGTCGAGCTGGTCGAATTTGTCCGGGAAAATCGAGCGCGACTAGTGCTCAAGCCGAACGACGACTACGGCGGACACGGTGTTTACTTGGGACCGCGGTTGGACCAGCCCGCCTGGGAGAATGCAATCGCCGCGGCGCTTTCGTCCGATTACGTCGTCCAGGAAGCTGTCGATTTGTCCCCGGAACACTTTCCAATCTTTAACCAGAGCGATTGGAATCTTCAGCCGATGTTTGTCGATACGAATCCATTTCTGTTCTTAGGGAAGGTGTGCGGCGCAATGGTGCGGCTGTCAGATTCTCCAATCGTCAACGTGACCTCCGGCGGCGGTGAGACCGGATTCTTTGTTATACACGAAAAACCTGCGGCCTGAGCTGCATTTCGGGACTTACCGCGTTCACTGGAGTTCTCCCAGATGGTGTCGAAGCAGTTTCTGCAATTCGTCCGGACGTTTCACGATGAGCGTGTTGCCTTTGACCTGCAGCAGTTTGCGATCGCGAAATTTTGCCAACGTTCGCGAAAGCGTTTCGCCGGTCGCTCCGAACTCTGCTGCGAGCACGCGTTTCGTCCGGTCGAGCTTGATTTCGACTTCGCTGTCGCCGAGCGGGCGCGGGCAGCGTTTCAATAGCCAATTGGCCACTCGCGTCTCCATATCTTTCAACGTGAGATCATCGAGCAAGCCGACGATCACCCGCAGATGTTGGCTCATGGAACCAAGCATGCGCAACGCGAGGTCAGGCCGCTTACGCAATAGACCGATAAATTCATTTTTCGGAACAAGCAGAACAGTGGCCGGCTCCGTCGCGCGTGCATCCGCCGGGTACCCTCCCTCGGTCGCAAGGGTAGCTTCGGCAAACGATTCGATCGGGCGAAACAAGTGAATTACTTGTTCTTTCCCAGCGACGCTGACCCGATGCACGTTAATTGCCCCTTTCTGCACGATGTAAAAACCTTCACTGCGATCGCCTTCACGAAAAAGATACTCGCCCTTGTCGAGATGTTTCGGAATCACAAAGGAGGCGATCGCCGCGATGTCCGCCGTTGACAGCCCCATGAAAAGCTGGCAACTGCGCAGCGTGTTTTCAGTTACGATTTGTCTGAACCTGCTGGCTTCCAGCGTCACGACCGGAAGCTATCCGGCCCTTTGCGAATCGTCGCGCCAAAAAATTGTGTAATTTACTCTTCGCTCAAGGACAATTTCGGCCCGAGCGCGCATG
>JBGPNR010000265.1:0-3558 GCA_041487635.1 Candidatus Udaeobacter sp.
GCCAGCGCCGGCGCTGCTATCCGATCCTGCGATGCTCAGCGCGACAGGCGGATTCTGCGAGCGTTGAATGGTGCCCTCTGAGTTCGCGCGTTTGTGGCGCGCCCAGCCCGCCTCCGGCGTGGACGGGCTCCGCCGTGGCGAGCGGTCGCGCCCTATCATCTACGCGCCATCATTCCCAATCGCTTCGACCGGACAGCCTTCCATCGCTTCTTTGCAGAGTCCTTCTTCCTCTGGCGTCTCCGGCTGTTTATAGACATAGGAATGGCCACCGTCATCATTCCGCTTGAAGTTTGCGGGCGCGGTTTCGCGGCACAAATCGCAGTCGATGCATTGATCATCGACGTAGAATTTGCCCGGTACGTTCTCGGCGTATTTGTTTGCGGCATCAGCCATGGCTTTCCCGTAAAAATGAAGTGGAATGTTAGAAAGAAACGCTCCGTACGCAATCAATTTGGCCGTTGAGGAGGCTGCGCGCAAATCGTCCTGAACCGCACCCGCGTTAAATCGTTGAAAGCTCAAGGCCGCCAGCCCATTATCGCTCGATTCAGCGGGTGATTTGAACACGCCATAATTCTTTCGATCGAGGCGGCATGAAAAAACAAGAAGCAAAGAGTCTGCGCGCGTTTGCGATCGAGTTGGCGATTTATTCAGTCCTCGTCACCGGTTATTTTTTCCTGGTTCTTCATCTTCTGGGCGAGTGGCTGTACCACCTCGAGGCGCAACATCGTTACCTGTACGCCGTCGTCGCGCTGTTGCTCATCGCCGGTCAGGCTGTCGCTCTGGACGCGGTGACGACGCTCTTATTTCGGCTCCTGCGAGGCCGCTGGAGATAAGTCATGTTTTTCCCGATCTCCAACACTCACATCAACCCGATCTATCTGGTCGTAGTGGGTTTTGTGATTGGGATTTTGGGCGGCTTCTTTGGCGTGGGCGGAAGTTTCATTGCCGGTCCGGCGCTGCGCTTGATGGGAGTGGATTGGAATTACGCAGTTGGAACGGACCTGGCGCATATCGTCGGTAAATCGATAGTGGCGGCAAGACAGCATCGCACACTCGGCAACGTCGATTTCAAGCTGGGATGGTTCATGGCACTTGGAACAATCGGCGGCGCCGAATGCGGCGCGCAATTGATTCAGGCGCTCAAGCGCGCGGGCAACGTGAACACGGTGGTCAGCTTTGTAGCCATCGTTGTTTATTTTTCCATCGCGGTATTTATGCTTTGGGAAAGCCAAAAAACACTGAGATCAGAAAAGAAGGGGTCCCGGAAGCAATCTGCGGCAAAGGGCGCACAATCAAAAGAAGATCACTCAGCGTTCCACCCCGTCACGCAGTCTATTCAACGGCTGAAGATTTGGCCAATGATCGAGCTGCCCACGTCAGGTGTAAAAATTTCACTCTGGACTATTCTTCTGGTTGCTTTTGTCGGTGGGTTCTTCAGCGGTTTTCTCGGTGGTGGCGCCGGCTACATTCGAATGCCGTCGATGGTTTACGTGCTGGGAATACCTACTCATCTCGCTGTGGGAACAGATCTTTTTGAGATCGTGATTTCAGCCAGTTATGGCACGTTCAGCCACGCGATCAAGGGCAACGTGGACATTCTGATTGCGCTCGTCATGCACACTGGCGCAGTCATCGGCGCGCAGATTGGCGTGGTCGCCACGCAATATTTCGCCGGACCAAAAATTCGGCTCGCGTTTGTGCCGTTGCCGTTGATTGGCGCCGCGATCGTTATCTACACGCTTATGACCGGACACAAACTGTAGCCGATGAAAATTTTGATCTGCAGCGACGGAACGCAGTCGACCGAAACAGCAATCCACCTGGGAGGATCGCTGGCAGGACCGCTCAAGGCCGAGACTACGCTCCTCGGAATTGCGGAAACATCGCAAGACGAGCAGCCTCTGCGCGATGCACTTTACAAGCAAGCACAATTGCTTCACGGCCGCGGCGTGTCGCCAGCTATCGTCGTGCAATCTGGCGAACCGGTGCGGCAGATTGTGGATCAAACGTCGAAGACCAACTACGACCTGGTTGTCATCGGTGCGCGTTGGATCGGAGCAACCGGGCATTACTGGCGCTCGGCAAAAACGTACGAAGTAATCAAAGCAATTCAGCCCCCTGTGCTGGTGGCCATTGGCGAATGCAAGCAACTGAAGCGTTTTCTGGTCTGCACAGGCGGTAAGGAATTTATCGATCAAGCCTTGCAGCTTACCGGCAGGCTGGCAGCGGGCGTGAACGCTTCAGTAACGTTGCTCCACGTCATGGCTGAGCCGCCCGCCATGTACGCGGACCTTGTCCGAATGGAAGAGAATGTTGGTCAGTTACTCGAATCGAAATCAGAGCTTGGCACTAATCTCCGTCGGCAAAAAAAGGAACTCGAACGGCTAGGTGTCTCTGCCGACATCCGCCTTCGGCACGGGATTGTAGTCGATCAGGTTTTTGAGGAAGTCCGCGAAGGCAACTACGAGTTGATCGTGACCGGTACATCACAAGCGCGCGGATTGCTTCGCCATTACATCATGGGCGATTTAACACGCAGCATTTTGAATCGTTCTAATGTTCCCGTGCTCGTCGCGCGTGCAGGCCCGCCTAGACCGGGCCGAACTCTCTGGAACGCTATCAAAGGAGTGTTTGGCGAGCGCTGACTAAAAGCGACGCGAGGACGCGTGCGCACTCCAAAAGCTGGCGCGAAACAAAACAGGCGCTTTTCTCGATTTAGCACGAAGTGCTTTGGGAGTGCGATGCGTCTTCGCATCGCTTTCGCCTTCGAACCTCCACCGTGATTGTGCGTACATCTTAAATGGAAGCACCTGAACGACGAACCCTGCGCAGCTCACGCGTACGGCGCTGGCTCGGTCATCTGTTCCGCGAATGGACGACTGAAAGCTGGCGGCCGATCGCTCCTGCCTTTGCCAAACCCAGGCCTACAACGTGGAGCGATGCGCAGGTCACGTTTGCCTGGATTGGTCATGCGACAGTGTTCATCAATTTTTTCGGCGTCAAAATTCTCACTGACCCGGTGCTTTTCCCGCGCATCGGAATTCGCTTGCCAGGTTTCACTATCGGTCCAAAACGATTGACCGCGCCCGCGCTGCAGTTTCATGAGCTGCCAAACATCGATCTTATCCTACTTTCCCATGCTCACTTTGATCATCTCGATCTGCGAACACTGCGTTGTTTTGGCGAGAGCACGACTGTAATCACCGCTCGCGCCACCAGCGATCTATTGAGACATACACGGTTCCGTGATGTCACCGAGCTCGATTGGGGCGAAGCAAAGACTTTTAAGACCACCGCAGGCAAGGTCAATATTGGTGCCCTACCTGTGAATCACTGGGGCGCGCGAAAACGGCGGGACACATATCGTGGCTACAATGGTTATCTGCTCGAGCGAAAAGGGCGGCGGATCATTTTCGCAGGCGATACTGCGATGACGAACAGTTTCGCAGAAATCCGACGACATGGCGCCATCGACGTCGCGATCATGTCGATTGGCGCTTACAACCCGTGGATTCAGTCGCATTGCACGCCCGAACAGGCGGTTGAAATGGCAAACGC
>JBGPNR010000266.1:0-3554 GCA_041487635.1 Candidatus Udaeobacter sp.
ATACGTTCCCGGGCCTTGTACACACCGCCCGTCACATCATGGGAGTTGCTTGTAGCCGAAGTCGGCGTGCTAACCGCAAGGAGGCAGCCGCCTACGCTATGAGCGGTAACTGGGATGAAGTCGTAACAAGGTAGCCGTAGGGGAACCTGCGGCTGGATCACCTCCTTTCTAAGGAGAAAATGCGCTTCGCGCAGAAACCCAAAATTCGAAATTCGAAAATTGGAATTTGCGCCGAAGGCGTTTAGGTCGACGGCTAAATCCGCGGAGTGAATCAATTGATCACTTCCCGGACACGCCGTGAAGACTTCGAATCGCGAAAGCGAATCGGAGCTCAAAGAGAACGACGGTAACGCACAATTCAGTCTTTGCTGCACATCGACTGCAATGCCGGATGACGATTCACAAGATCGACATCCGGCATTTTGTTTTGGAGTCAATTGAAGCCACAGCGTTCTATCGCCGTGTCCGGCAGCCTCGACAAAGCGAAGCGGCTACAGCTTTCGCAGATGCATAAACGGAGAGACGTGATTTGTGGCGTCTGCTCAGCAAAATATTTTCAGCGAGACGCGCGCTGTTCACAAAGCCCATCCGCTACAGCCAGCATGTGCGATAGATGATGACCGATGCATTAAGCTTGACGGAATCACACGCTGGCAGTTTCGCGTTATGGACGACACGCTCCAACTTGGATTCCCGTTGTGGATCCGATTGACTCACTTCTTTAACTTTCTCTTCATCACGTTGCTCATTCGCAGCGGTATCGAGATCATCGGGGCGCATCCCAAGTTCTATTGGAACGACGATGCCCTGCCAGGAAGCGAATGGTTTCGCTTAACGAAGAAACGAATTCCGAAGAACCAGCTCTGGACGTCCGAGGATGAAATCGAGTCGATGTCGCCATGGACCGCGTTGCCGGGAGATAACAACCTCGGGCTGGGTCGTCACTGGCACTTCTGGGCGGTGAACGGCTGGCTGCTGGCCGGATTGATTTACCTCATCCTGCTTTTCACGACACCGCAGTGGCGACGCCTTGTGCCAACGTCATGGGACATCTTCCCGGCGGCGTGGCAGGCTGTCGTAGCCTACTTCCATTTTCGACTGCCTCCCGAGGGAAACCCGTTCAACGCGATTCAGCAGCTCACCTACTGTTTCATTATTTTTATTCTCTCGCCGTTTCAAATTCTTACCGGAATCATGATGTCGCCGGCACTGGGTGCGCGGTTCCCCCGGTTTCCCCGAATCTTAGGCGGCCGGCAAGCTGCGCGCAGTCTCCATTTCATCGGGCTGATCCTCTTTACCGGTTTCATCATAGTTCATGTCAGCTTGGTGGTTGCACATGGGTTCCAGCGTGAGATGGCGAAAATTGTTCTGGGAGACGAAGCCGCTTCTCATGCACTCGCCACGATCATCGGGGTGCTGGCCATCGCTGCCGTGGTCGCCTTCCATTTTTGGGGAACGTGGTACTCGTTAGTCTCTCCGTCGCAGGCAAAGCGTTTGCTGGAAATCGGCGTCGATCCTTTGCGACGGTTTCTTTTTCATCATTGGGATTCCCGGCAAGAGTATCGACATATTTCTGCGTATGCGCGCATCAATGGAAAACCTCCGCGCAACGAGATCTATGAGCGACTGGCCGCGGCGAATTTCACAGGCTGGCGGCTCGAAGTAAGTGGTTTGGTAGGAAAAAATTTGAGTCTTTCTCTCAATGACCTGTCTCAGATGCGGCGCCAGACACAGACCACGTTGCATTGCTGCATCCAAGGCTGGAGCTACTTCGCGCAATGGGCGGGCGTCCCAGTCTCCTCTATCATAGATATCTGCCAGCCGCTGCCGAACGCGCGGTTTCTCGTTTTCCACACGTTGGACGAGAAATGGGAGAGACCGGGTCACGGCTATTACTATGAAGTGATCGACTTGGAACTCGCCATGCAGTCCCAGACCATTCTGGCGGATGAAATGAACAGCCGGCCGCTACCGGTTCCTTACGGAGCGCCGCTGCGGTTGCGTGTGGAAAATCAACTAGGTTACAAAATGGCCAAATGGATTAATCGCATCGAGGTGGTGAACAGTTTTAAGCACATAGGCAAGGGACAAGGCGGTTGGCGGGATGATGTGCTCCATTATTATCCTTCTGATGCCGGCATTTGAGATTCGCTGAAGTCTTCTGTTTTCCCAAGATGCAGAAAAAGTAAAACCGGGGACGCCGCAATATAGAAACGCACAATTCAGTCTTTGCTGCACATCGACGGCATTTTGTTGTACGAATCAGGAACTAGGAACACAGCGAAAGCGCTATTTCTCCATCCGCGAAACATGTCCGGCGGCAAGCTGCCAACGACCGTTGCGCTTGATCATTGTGTCCGTGAACTGCACCACTCGATCGAATGGTTTGCCGTCCGCTGTTCCTTTCACACGCGTTTTTCCGAGAACAACTGCCGTGTCATTGCCGTAAAGCCGCGCTAACATGTCGTAGTTTTCAAATACGTCGTAATGGACTTTTCCGCTGCGTAGCTCGTTGATCTCATCCGCACGCGTGCTCACTTCGCCATTCGAGAGCGTCAGCGTGAAATCGGGCGTCAGCACGCGCTCCAGCGCGGCCACGTCTGCGTCAAGAAACGCTTTACACGCATCGCGCTCGAACTGGAGCACGTCCTTTTCATCCGTGGTTTGCGCGAGTGAGAATTGGCAGGCGAAAACAGCTGCGAAAACAACAAGCGTCGCGGTCTTCATATCATATTGGCACAGATCATTCTTTTCCTTTTCGAGTTAACACTGCCAGGAACCAAACCCGTGGCCTATCGACTCAGTTCGCAGATCCAGTTTGTCTCCCACGTCTTCCCGCCGTCAGCCGAAAAGGACTGTTCCATACGTGCAGATTTCGGCGAGATATTTGACCAGACGTAGCGCACCAGAATCGAGCGGCCTTTATATTGTTCCTGGTCGTAAAACTCGCCGCGGTTCCCAATAAATTCGCCAACGACTGGCGGTACGCTCAAAACGCCTTTGTCCAAATCGAGCAAATAGATGCTCCATTGACGCGTGTCGGGGTTGTATAACCTGAGCGTCTGCGCCTTGATGTGCAGATGCTTCTCTGGATTATCGACCTCAAACTCCTCAAAGTTCGCATTGCTATCGAGAAGCTTCTTATGGTTCGAGATGCCGTTATACTCGATCCAAGTGTTGGAACCAACAAGACGCTCAGGGAGCCGGCGCACGTGAGCCTTCCAGTTACCAATAAGGAAGTCGAAGTCGTGAGATCCATCGTGCGCGGGAGCAGGCGACTCACCTGCTATCGCACAGGTTAACGTGAATTCCAGGATGCTCAGCCAGTAAATTGACCGCAATTTCATGGCTCGAAGCAGATGGCGATAATAGCACTCCCGACCTTACCAATTCTGCAAATGATGCGTCTCTGCCTTAGGAGACAGCTGGCGTTCTCCCTTCCTCCGCATCATGCAGGTCTAGCCATGTTTGAATGTCGTCACGATCGCCGAAACCCGCTTCTTTCTTCGACTCAGCAAGCTCCTCGCTCGCCTCATCTCGCCAGCCACGCTTTC
>JBGPNR010000267.1:0-3528 GCA_041487635.1 Candidatus Udaeobacter sp.
CGCTGCCTGTGCGCCTCATCAGCGGCGAGATGGAAAAACTTGTTGATGTGGAAGGCGATAACTTTCTATTTGTGGAGCGCGCGCTTTCTCAAGGAGCGGCTGCTTCGAAGCTTCCGAGCGACAGATGGGCTTTCAATCAACCGGCGATCGAGTGGGTTGACGATGTCGCAGCGAAATTGCAGCGCGGGTACATTATCGCGATCGATTACGGGCGTCTGGCCGACGAATTTCAGGCAAGGGTTCAGGTGCGCGCGCAACATCGCAATCTCGGTTCGCCCTTCGAGCAGATCGGGCATGCGGACATCACGATTCCCGTGGAATGGTCGACGATTATCGAGCGCGCACAGGCAAACGGGCTGCGTGTCGCCGGATTCACTGACCAACATCACTTTCTGACCGGAATCATCGCCGAATTTGGTAGGGGCGGTTCACCCGAACCGCCCGCGGGCTATTGCGGTCAATCGCCCCTACCTGATTCGCCAAAGACCAAGCGCGCGCTGCAAACCCTGCTCCATCCGGAAATGCTGGGTCGTGCGTTTCAGGTGCTCGCACTGGAAAAAAATGTCCCTGCCGGCGCGCCGCGGCTGGCAGGCTTCAAATTTGAACGTGAACCGCGCGATGTGCGTACGGTCCCTCGATAAACCTTTGCAGGCGTCCCAGCCTGCTTGCATGCGCGAGCTAGGCGCGCGATGACTTCTTGATGTTTTCTTTCCTTTCGAAATGGCCGCTTGTTCGCCAAATCCGCGAACGCAAGGACGGCACCGGGCTAGAGTCGATGTCAGACAGGACGCGTGCGATGCACGCGAGGATTGACGACGCAAAAGTTGCTCGCTCGATCTGCCCATATTGCGGTGTTGGATGCGGGCAGCTCATTTACCACAAAGAAGGGAAACTGATTTCAATCGAAGGCGACCCGCAAAGTCCCATCAGCCAGGGGAATCTTTGCCCAAAGGGTGCGGCGTCGTATCAATTGCTCACGCATTCGCAGCGCGAAACGAAAATAAAATATCGCGCGCCACGCGCGAGACAGTGGACGGAAATTTCGCTGGATCGCGCGATGGACATGGTAGCGGACCGCGTCTGGGAATCGCGTAAGCGCACCTTCGTCAGCCAGGAGAACGGGGCAACAATCAATCACACGACTGCGATCTGCCATCTCGGCGGCGCCACGCTCGACAACGAAGAGAATTATCTCATCAAAAAACTTTTCACCGGAGGCCTGGGCATGGTCTGTGTGTCCAACCAGGCTCGGATATGACATAGCAGCACGGTGCCCGGTCTGGGCACCTCTTTTGGCCGGGGCGGAGCTACGACCGCGCAACAGGATCTGGCCAACGCGGACTGCATTTTGATTGAAGGTTCGTCAATGGCAGAGGCGCACCCAGTCGGTTTCCGCTGGGTAATGAAGGCTAAGGAGCGCGGCGCGACCGTAATCCATGTCGATCCAAGGTTTTCGCGCACGAGCGCGCTGGCCAATATCTGGGTGCCGATCCGCGCCGGCAGCGACATCACGTTTCTTGGCGGAATTATCCATCATGTCATCGAGAACGAACTCTTCTTTCGCGATTACGTCGTTCCCTACACGAATGCGTCCTGCATTTTGCGCGATGAGTACCGCGATCCTGAAGATAATGCCGATGGTTATTTCTCCGGCTGGAACGAGAACCGGCGCGCCTATGAGATGGAAAGCTGGAAATACAAGGGCGAAGGACTGAGCTATCCCGAGCGGGATCTCACTCTGCAAGATCCACAATGTGTTTTTCAGAAACTCAAACGGCATTTCGCGCGCTACACGCCGGAGATGGTCGACAAGGTTTGCGGCATCCCGCCGGTACTTTTTCAGAAAGTCGCAGACGCGCTCGTTGCAGCATCTGGTCCAGATAAAACCGCCGCGATCTGTTATGCCGTCGGCTGGACGCAGCATTCCAAAGGCGTCCAGATTATCCGCACAGCCTCGATCCTGCAGTTATTGTTAGGCAACATCGGGCGGCCTGGTGGCGGCATTCTCGCTCTCCGCGGCCACGCTTCAATTCAGGGCTCAACCGATATCCCCACGCTGTATGACATTTTACCCGGTTATCTGGCAATGCCGCGCGGCGGAGATGAGGAGAGCCTGCAAAAATATCTCGATGCGCACATGACAAAGACTGGGCTCTGGTCGAACACGCCAGCGTATTTCATCAGCTTGTTAAAGGCTTACTACGGCAAACACGCGACCGCGAAGAACGATTTTGGTTATGACTGGCTGCCGAAAATTACCGCCGACCATTCCTTCTTCGAATATCTGTACGACATGGCCGACGGAAAAATGGAGGGGATGTTCCTGATTGGACAGAATTCGGCTGTCGGCGCGCCGAATACCCGCTTGCAACGAAGGTCGATGGCGAAACTAAAATGGTTTGTTATCCGCGACATGGTCGAAACCGAGCCCGCGAGATTTTGGCGTGACTCAGCTGAAATCGAGCGCGGCGAATTGAAAACGGAAGACATCGAGACCGAAGTCTTTTTCTTTCCTGCGGCCGGGCATGCGGAAAAAGAAGGCGCGTTCACAAACACTCAGCGTCTCTTGCAATGGCGCGAGAAAGCGGTCGAGCCCCCGGGCAATTCTCGGTCCGACGCGTGGTTCATTCATCAACTGGCTTTGAGGTTGATCGCCAAAGCCAGAGCCTCCGATGATCCGATAGACGAACCACTGCGCGCGCTCGACTGGTGGTACCCGGAGGACGAATTCGGCGAGCCAAAAATGGAAGCAGTGCTGGCTGAGATCAATGGTTGGAAGACGGAACCTGTAGCCGGGGGCGGTGACCCCGGCAGCACTGACGGGGTTGTCTTCGGTGTCGATCGAAAAGGGCAACCACATCATGGTCCGCAAGTCGCCGATTATAATGAATTGAAATCCGACGGCTCGACCGCGTGCGGCGCCTGGATTTATTCAGGCGTTTTCAATCGAGACGGCGTGAACAAAGCGAACGCGCGCCAGTCGAAGGATTATCTCGGACACGGTTGGGGCTTCAGTTGGCCGAGTGATCGCCGCATCATTTATAATCGCGCCAGCGCGAGGCCGAACGGTGAGCCATGGAGCGAACGCAAAAAACTTGTCTGGTGGGATTCGGAAAAATGGACCGGCATTGACGTCCCTGATTTCAAGGCAAGTAAACCTCCCGATTATCGACCGCGAGGAGACGAAACTGGCCTTGAGGGTCAACGCGGCGACGCGCCCTTCATCTTGCATGAAGATGGCTTGGGCTGGATGTACGTCCCGAAGGGTTTGCAGGACGGCCCATTCCCGACGCATTACGAGCCGCTGGAATCGCCAGTGAGAAATCCGTTCTACTCACGCGACACTAATCCGGTGGTGAACTGGTTCACACGAAACGAAAACCGTTTCGCACCGCCAGGCGACCCGCGCTTTCCGTACGTTCTCACCACATATCGGCTGACCGAGCATCATACTGGCGGCGGGATGTCGCGTTTCCTGAGCCATCTTTCCGAATTGCAGCCGGAGATGTTCGTCGAAATCTCGCCAGA
>JBGPNR010000268.1:0-3510 GCA_041487635.1 Candidatus Udaeobacter sp.
CCCGGCGTCTGGCACTGGGAGTCGATGAACGGGAAAACTTCGTTCGCCACATAGGCGTCGTACTGTGCCTGCATCCAACTCCGGTGGAACGGGTGCGCTCCCTTGTTTTGGAATGAATCGCTGTTCACGCTGTTGATGCAGAAGATTCGGATTCGCCCTTGCTCGATGTACGGGCTGAGGGTGCCAATCATGCCCTGACCTTCCATCTCCCATTCGTCCCCGCAGCTCGTCGGGAAGGCGAGGATGGGCCCGCCGTAATTGCCATAAATTGCGACGCCCATGTCGCGATTGAGACGGTGCGAGTACCAACGCTGATGGTCACGATGCATGCCGTGCGAGGATACCCGCTTCGCGGGAAGTTCCAAATCCCAAGCACCAAGTTCCAATCAGCGGGTCGGCGGTTGGACTAGAGCCTGGGTTCGACGATCGCGTGGGCCGCGTACACGCTCGGAACACGCGATGGAATCGCCGGCGTCATTAGCATCAGCGAATCCGTTAACCGAAATATCCGACTGCGGATCCCAAGAGTCGCCTCCCAAGCCGAGGCTGGCGTGACAGGTGAGAGCGTAAAGCTCCGTTGGAGCCACGCTCCTTTACGGAGTTGAGAGAAAATCCGGTCCAACATAAGGAAACAAAGGGAATGAAGGCTCAGCTGGAATTTTCGTTTACTTCGTTGCCTTCTGTTAAGTCCTTTGGAACCCGGTGATTACTGTCGATTTGCGTACTCTCCGATGATTTTCACCACCGCGCGTTTGCGATGTCGGCGGACGAATCGCAGAAGTATGCTAGCGAACATGAAAGCACCGTATGTCCTATCTTGCGCGATCTCTTCTCTTGAAGCTGTAGTGATCAGCGCCAACACTTAAGTTCAGGACCGAGAAGAAAGAAAAGGAGCAGCAATCATGAACATGAAATTAGAAGTGGTAATCATCCCTGTTTCCGACGTCGATCGCGCCAAAGCATTCTACGAAAAACTGGGGTTTCGATTAGATATCGACATCGTGAATGAAAACTTTCGGGGTGTACAGTTCACTCCTCCTCGCTCAGAGGCATCGATCATCTTTGGCAAGGGGGTCACGTCGGCCAGATCTGGCTCGGCGGACCTGGTACTGGCCGTGGATAACGTTGACGCCGTCCGCGAGGACTTAATCGCTCGCGGCGTTAACGTCAGCGAGGTCTTCCACTACGCCGGAGGCCCCTTTAACGACACCGTGGAGAACCCGCGCGTCGTTGGGCGCGACCCGGAAGGTCGTTCCTATTTCTCGTTTGCCTCGTTTGAGGACCCAGACGGGAACCGCTGGCTGCTCCAGGAGATCACGACCCGACTTCTCGGCCGTGAATGGGACGAGAAGGCAGCACGATCCATGGACGTCGCGACTCTTGCAGAGCTCCTCCACGAAACCTCGGAGCACCACGACCATTACGAGAAGACGCACGCCGAACATCACTGGTGGGACTGGTACGCGCCCTACTTGAACGCGCGTCAAAACGGAAGCAGTCCGGAGGAGGCAGTCGCCGCCGCCAACCGTTACATGGACGAGGTCCATCATGTTCCTGCCCGATGAGCCGTTGAGTATTCTCAACTACATGAAACCGTATTATGTCTTATCTTTTCTTTGCGGCGCGGCGGTGACGCTCGGCTTCAGCGCGATTACCGGATCAACGACTCCGCTGCATCACGTTTACGAGCTGCGCCTGTATCACGTTCACGAAGGTAAAATGGATGCGTTAAAGGCGCGCTTTGGCGATCACACCGACGCGATCTTCAGGCGGCATAACATGAAGAGCATTGGTTATTGGTCGCCGGAAGATGCGCCCGCTTCTCAGAACCTGTTCATCTACATTCTCGAACATCCCAGCCGTGAGGAAGCAGAGAAGAACTGGGCTGCATTTAAAGTCGATACGGAATGGGAGAAAGTGAAGGCCGAGTCGGAGAAGAACGGGACTTTGGTAGACCATATCGATCGGTATTTCATGGACCCGACCAGCTTTTCGGCGCTGAACTAGTCGAGATTCGAAGTGATCCGCCTACGCTTGAGGCTACGGCGTGACAATGGCTCAGAGAATCGACAATGTGATTCGAGCGAGCAGATTGAAGAATGTTCGTCGGACATTACCCACCTTCGCTCGCAAGGGCGAGCTACGGCGCGGCAGGCAGCGTTTAGAAATCAGCAATGTTCGTTGGACAGTACAGCGTTGCCTTTGCAGCTAAGACCGAGAAGAACAAAATCCCGCTCTGGGTTTTGTTTGTGGCCGTGCAGTTGCTCGATTTTTTGTGGGCGCCATTTGTTTTGCTCGGGATCGAGAAGGTGCGTTTTGTTCCCGGAATCACCGCGACAAATGCGCTCGATCTTTATTACATGCCTTACACGCACAGCCTCCTCGGCGCGCTCTTCTGGTCGGCGGTAGCATTTGCAATTTACAAAATCGGCTGGCGCAATATTGCCTCGAACAGCGCGGCGTTACTGGTGGGTTTCGCCGTTTTTTCGCATTGGCTTCTTGATCTGATTGTTCATCGTCCCGATCTCCCCATCTATGACGACACGTGGAAAGTCGGCTTCGGTCTTTGGAATTACAGAGGCATCGAATTTGCATTGGAGATCGGAATTCTTGTTTTCGGCGCGGTGCTCTATTTGAAACGCAATAGCGGGATCGCGCGGAAAATCGGCATCATCATCTTCACTGCGGTGCTGGTCTTGATTCAAACCAGCAACACGTTCGTGCGCCGGCCGCCCTCGTCCGATCGCGCCTTCGCGATCACCGCGCTCATCTTCTACACGGTTTTCGCCTGCATTGCGTTTTTTCTCGAGAAGCGACGCGCAATCTCCTCGTAATTTTCCATCGCGCTCATGCCGGAGCGCATCGAAGAAGCAGGTGCCTGGCGTCGAATGTGAGAAGAACAGGTGCGGAATGCGCCTAACAGACGATAGTACCGTTGCTTATGTCATTCCGCGCACTCAATCTTTCGCCCCAAATGTTACAGGCCGTGCACGACGCGGGCTACACCGAGCCGACCCCGATTCAGATCGCGGCGATCCCGCTCATTCTCGCGGGACACGATGTGATCGGGATTGCGCAGACGGGCACGGGAAAAACGGCTGCTTTCGTTCTGCCGATTCTAATGAAGCTGGCGGCTTCGATGCACAACGGTCAGAGACGCGGCACGCGCGCGCTGGTGGTCGCGCCGACTCGTGAGCTGGTGGTGCAGATCGAGGAGAACGTGCGCGCTTACGCGAAACACGTTCCCTTGCGCATGGCCACGGTTTTCGGCGGCGTTAGCGAACGTCCGCAGATCGAGGCGTTGCGTTCCGGTGTCGACCTGATCGTAGCCACGCCGGGGCGGTTGATCGATCTGATGAATCAACGGGTGGCCAACCTTTCCGGCGTCGAGTTTCTCGTGCTCGACGAGGCCGATCGAATGCTCGACATGGGATTTCTTCCGCCGATTCGCCGGATCGTGAAAGCGCTGCCGCAAAAACGGCAGACGCTCATGTTCTCCGCATCGCTTTC
>JBGPNR010000269.1:0-3510 GCA_041487635.1 Candidatus Udaeobacter sp.
CGCCCGCTCTCCTCGGCGAGGGTCGGGTTGGAGCATAAGGATATTTTGGCGCAGCCAAGCCAGTAGCGCTGGGTCGATCTTCGAGCGGATATCCTGTCCACGGGGATATTTAGCGGCTGCTTCAAATTTCCTTTCGAATTCAGCGCCACGGTTCGGATCGAATTCGAAGACGAAGCGCGTGCTGTCTTTCAGTGCCCGGTCGTATGCCGACGGAAGTGGATAATCTTTTTTGCTCAGCGCATGAATTGAGCCGACGAGGTAAAATGGCGCTTTCGCATTGGTCACGCGCCAGACGCAACATTTTGGAAATTTTTGAGCAGGCGAAACTGCGTTTGCGGATAGCGGCGTCAAGCCCAGCAGGACTAATCCAATTACGACACCGCGATAGCGTCGAGCAGGCAAAAACATTTCCGGTTTCTAGCAAAAAAACGAGCCGAGTCAAACGAACTTTGAATACGCAGGTCAATTTATTGCATTCGAGTCGCTGCCTGGATGGGAATGGAGGGCGTGCGGGTGGGTCGCCTCGCCCTTCGTAAGGTGAGAGGGTTTGTTCAGACGAGCGGCCGCCTCGGCTTCGAACCCCTCACCTTAGTCCTCTCCCGTTGTCGAAGGTTAGAGGCGGGCACCGCCGAGCAGCGCATTGAGATCGATTGGATTTTCGATACAATAGCGCAAGCATGCTCCTCCTGGTGAAGCGTTGGTTAGCCCTGGTGTTTATCTGCGCTTCCTTCGCTTTCGCGCAAACTGCATTCGCTGCCAGCGATTGGGAGATCATTAAAGTAAACGGGCACGATTACTTGTCCGTCGACAACATTTCGAAGTTTTATGGATTGCCTGCCGGCGTCGCTGGTGCAGGCGATAAAATCCGTTTCGAGACCGTCAAAAACCCGCTGGAATTTGTGAGCGGCAGCCGGGAGGCAATGATCAACGGCGCGCGCAGTTGGTTGTGCTTCCCTGTGGTGGAGCAGGACGGAAAATATTTAGTCTCGCGCACTGACGTGGCGAAAACAATCGAGCCGTTGATGCGTCCTCATCGCGTTTCGAACGTGGGCAGGCTTGAGACGGTCGTTCTGGATCCGGGACATGGCGGGTACGACAAAGGGCAGGCGAGCCGTTTAGGGTACGAAAAAGATTTTGCGCTCGACGTAGCTCGAAAGCTCCGCCCGATTTTGCAGGCGAAAGGGCTGCGCGTGTTCATGACCCGCGAAGGCGATTATTTCGTGCCGTTGGAAGTGCGTGCACAGATCGCGAACAAGGCGCGCAATTCGATTTTCGTCAGTATTCACTTCAATGGAACGAATGACGACCCGGACGCCACCGGGTTCGAAATTTTTTCGTTTACGCCGCGCGGAGCGCCATCCACATCGGACAGCACGGTCCGTTTGAGTTCTTTCAACATGCAACCGGGCAGTGAGGTCGATGCGCAAAGCATGGCGCTTTCGGCTTGTATTTATCATTCGCTCCTCGGACACATCCCCGAGTACGACCGTGGCATCAAGCGCGCGCGGTTCGCTGTTCTGCGTCTGACGAAAGTGGCGGCTGTGCTGATTGAAGGCGGCTTTTTGACAGAGCGCGGCGAAAGCAAATTGATCGCGAACAAAGACTGGCGCGGCAAGCTCGCTGCGGCGATCGGCGTCGGAATCGAGAACTATCGGACTTTGGGAGTCAAGAAACAGCCGCCGATGCTCGTCGCAGATTATCGCAAGCAATCCAAGTCGGCGCCGATTGAAGCCGCTCTTCCGGAAGGGCAGCTGAAGGAAGCAGATTCAAGTTTGATGAACTTAGTCGGCAAATCCAAGTTTCTCCCGCCGCAACAAGCGTCGACTCCTTCGAAAAGATTATCCCTCGAGTCCGCTCCCATTGTTCCGTGACCCAGAAGATCGGCATCATCTCATTTCTGCTGTATCGGCGGTCTCTGACCGTCGAAATGTGTCGAGGCTGGCGTATCGCGCCCGCAATTCATAATTCCTCGACATTTGGATTGCTGTAACCACCCACGGAGTTAGTCTGCGTTTAACAAAAAAAAAGGAACTCATGAAAAAACTGATTTGCTACACAATCATTGCCTCATTCGCGACAATCGCGCTTGCAATAGCCGCGCCGAACAAAGACGCAATGATGGAGAAAGAAAAAGCTGCCTGGCAGGCCTTCAAAGACAAGAAATCCGACGACTTCAAAAAATTGGTCGATAAGGACTTTCGCGGGGTTTACGCGGAAGGAATCTCCAGTTTGCAGAAGGAGTTGGGCGACATGCAAAAGTGGGACATGAAATCGTTTGCGATCAGCGATTTCGACTCCTTCACCGATGAACCGGACGTCATCGTAACTACTTACACCGTAAAGATTGACGGCACGTATGATGGCAAGGACGCCTCCGGCACTTACAACTGCGGGTCCGTCTGGAAAACGGAGAAGGGCGTGTGGCTGGCCATCTTTCACACTAATTCAAAGCAAGAGACAGGCGCCAAGTAGTCATTAGCCAAACACGTTCGCAAAGGATACCACCTCATTTGGGCCTTGTGCTCCTTCGCAACCTTTGCGCCCGCCGTGTGAGCAATTGACTTCGGGAGCACGGGTCTTATTCTAAAATTGCACTGCGGGGGAGCCGGGTGGCTGAGAGGTCCGACGATTGGACGACCCCTTGAACCTGATGCGGGTAATGCCGCCGAAGGGAGGTCCGGAGACGGACTGGTAACTCAGCCATGCGTGATTTCCGCGCATGGCCTTTTTGTTTGGGACAGAATTAACAGAATGTACAAAATGAACTCAGAAAACGTAGGCGGCGAAAATTCTGTAGATTCTGTTCATTCTGTCGAGAAACCTCTGCCAAATTCGCGCAAGCTGGCGTCTTTTGTCATCCCGAGTGAAGTCGAGGGATCTCTCACTATCTCTATGCGCGTATGAAATCGAATAACGACTCTCAAGAATCGAAAGCGAACGATAAGTCTCTTCCGAACTCAAAGAAGGTTTATGTCTCGGGCACGTTGCACAAAGACATTCGCGTTCCGTTCCGCGAAATCTCGCTCGCGCCGACCAAGTCGATGAATGGTCACATCGCGGTGAACGAGCCCGTGCGCGTTTACGACACAAGCGGTCCGTGGGGCGATGCCGATTTTCACGGCGATGTAACCCGCGGTCTACCGCCGTTACGCGCGAAATGGATCCGGGTGCGTGGAGATGTGGAGACCGTTGCGGGTCGCGCAGTAACCCCTGCGGATGATGGCTGGTTATCCGAAGCGCACGCGAAACACGTTCAGCGCGGCAACGGAAACTCCGAATCCCAAGCACCAAACTCCAGGGAACTCTCAACACTCAACTTTCAACCATCAACCGCGGCACAGCGCCGACCGCTTCGAGCGAAAGCACATCCCGTCACGCAACTCTGGTACGCGCGGCAAGGCATCATCACGCCCGAGATGGAATTCATTGCGGTCCGAGAAAACATGGGGAGCGCGGGCGCCTCGCCGAACGGCTCTGTGGCAAGGAACGATCTCCGCCACCAACATCCAG
>JBGPNR010000270.1:0-3470 GCA_041487635.1 Candidatus Udaeobacter sp.
AGCGGTTGCCCCACCTTCAATAACTCGCTGGGATGTCCGAGCCGGCCCCAAGTCATATCCGTGACGTGCAGCAAACCATCCATGCCATCTAGGTCGATGAATGCGCCGAAGTCGGTGATGTTTTTCACGGTGCCGGTGACGCGGTCGCCCACGTTTACGCCTTCCATGAATTTTTGTCGTTTTTCGCTGCGCTCCTGCTCGATCACTTCACGCCGGCTGAGCACGACGTTTTTGCGATCATCATTTAGCTTAACGATTTTGAAATCGTAGGTGTTGCCAACGAATTGCTGCAAATCCTTTGGCGGAACGACGTCGATCTGAGACGCCGGTAAAAACGCCTCAACGCCGATGTTGACCATCAGGCCGCCTTTGACCACCGATTTCACCTTGCCTTTGATCAGTCCGTCACCTTCGAAAACACCGACGATTTTGTTCCAATTTTGGCGATAGGCGGCTTTCTCTTTCGAGAGAACGACCATGCCTTCTTCGTTTTCCAATCGCTCCAGGAGAACGTCCACTTCGTCGCCGACTTCCAGCGATTCGATGTCATCAAATTCGGTTAGCGGAATGACGCCCTCCGATTTGTATCCCACATCGACCAGTACTTCGCGCGGTCGAATTTCCAAGATCCGGCCCTTGACGATGCTTCCCTCGCGGAAGTCCGGCATCGCCTTCGACATCACGTCCTGCATTTGAATCATAAAATAAGTAGGCCTCCCATGGGGTACAGCGGCGCTCTCAATCGAACACCGATGTTTCCGCGCAGTAAGCAGCGGAAATGGGGACGGCATAGTAGCCAAATTACCAGCGAAGGTCAAACGCTGTGGCTCCGTTCAATGTTGGGCGTTCGGCGTTGAGCGTTGGGCGTTTCCCCTTTACCTTGAAGTCGATGTCGATCCTACGCTGGTTGATCCTGTTCGTCGCGGCAGCTTCGCTTCGCGCTGAGTCTCCGACTGAACAAAGAGTCCTCGACGCCATCAGATCGCCAGACCTCACCGTCGTCCATCTTTGGGCGCCGTGGTGCTCGAATTGCCAGGCTGAACTGAAGACCGGCGGCTGGACTAAAATCCTTAACGAAAATCCGAATGTGAAATTTTATTTCGTCTCGATTTGGAATGATGGTCAGGATGGGCGCGCGATGCTGAAAAGATTCAACATTGCCGATCAGCCAAACGTCACAATTCTGGCAGATCCCGGCCCCCGTCGTGGCGAAAGTAAGATCAAACAATTTGGCGGCTTGCCGCTCTCGTGGATCCCGACGACTTGGATTTACAAAGACGGTGATCTCCGTTACGCATTAAATTACGGCGAAGTCCGTTTTCCTGTGCTCCAACAATTTCTCGAAGACAGCCAGTCGGAATGGTCGCACAAAGGCGAACCATCTATCGAGCAAACTTTACATGATTGAGACTTCTGAGGCGTTATCGACTGCGCACGACAAAACGCCCGCAATTCTGTCGCTCATTGGCGACACGCCGCTGGTGGAGATTACGCAGTTCGACACTGGCCCGTGTCAGCTTTTTCTGAAACTTGAAAATCAAAATCCGGGTGGCTCGATCAAGGACCGAATCGCGCTGTCGATGATCGAAGCGGCCGAGGCCGAAGGGAATTTGCAGCCCGGTGGCACGGTCGTGGAGGCTACCGCAGGGAATACCGGTTTGGGGCTGGCGCTCGTTGCCGGCGCAAAAGGCTATCGCGTCTTGCTGGTAATCCCAGACAAGATGTCGCAGGAAAAAATTTCGCACGTAAGAGCTCTCGGTGCCGAAGTGCGGATCACCCGGTCTGATGTAACTCGCGGCCACCCGGAATATTATCAAGACGTGGCCGCACGGCTCGCCCAAGAAATTCCGGGCGCGTTTTACGTCAACCAGTTTGGCAACCCGGCGAATCCGCTCGCGCACGAGCGCACTACCGGCCCGGAAATTTGGGAACAAATGCGCCACGATGTCGATGCGATCATCGTGGGGGTTGGTTCAGGTGGGACGCTGACCGGTCTTGGGCGATTTTTCAATCGTGTTAAACCACGACGCGGCATCGAAATGGTTCTGGCCGATCCGGCCGGCTCGATTCTTTACGAATATGTCAAAGAAGGCAAGTTCGGAGAGGCAGGAAACTGGGCCGTTGAAGGGATAGGCGAAGATTTTATTCCTGAAATCGCGGACATGTCGCTCGTGACGGAAGCGTTCCAGATCGGCGACGAGGAAAGCTTCGCTATCGTGCGAGAGTTATTGCGCAAAGAGGGAATTTTCGGTGGCTCTTCAACGGGCACTCTGGTCGCGGGCGCGCTGCGTTATTGCCGAGAGCAAACGAAACCAAAACGTGTGGTCAGTTTCGTTCCTGACACCGGCAACAAATATCTTTCCAAAATGTACGACGATTTCTGGATGGCTGAGCAGGGATTTATTCATCGCCCGCCGCATGGCGATTTAAGCGATTTGATCTCGCATCGATATGAAGCGGGCGAAGTGATCACGGTTGGGCCGGACGATTCCCTTCTTACTGCGTTCAAGCGAATGCGCGATTCGGACGTCTCGCAGCTTCCCGTCGTCGATCAAAACGGGCGCGCCATGGGGATTCTCGATGAATCCGATGTGCTAGTGAAAGTGCACCGCGATCCGTTGCACTTTAATGACCCGGTCAAAAGTGCGATGACCGACAAACTCGAAACGCTGTCACCCACAGCTAAGATCAAGGATCTTCTGGATGTATTCGACCGCGGACGCGTTGCGATCGTGATGGAGGACGACAGATTTCTCGGGCTGGTCACGCGCTCCGACCTGCTCTCGTATTTGCGGTTACACATGCCAAAACAGTAGCAGGCCCAAAGATCGATATTAGGTAGGGGCGATTGACCTCAATCGCCCGCGGGCGGGTTGGGTGAACCGCCCCTATCCAGCTCGAAAGCTAAGAAACGTAAAGAAACAATGAAAAAGCAGCACGAATTTGCAACGCGGGCGATTCACGCCGGTCAGGAGCCGGACCCTTCTACCGGCGCGGTGATGACGCCGATTTATGCGACGTCGACTTACGTGCAGGAAAGCCCGGGAAAGCACAAAGGCTACGATTATGCGCGCTCAATTAATCCCACGCGGCTCGCTTACGAAAAATGCATTGCCGATTTGGAAAGCGGGACGCGCGGTTTCGCGTTTGCATCCGGCCTCGCCGCAATGGCGACAGTCCTTGAGTTGCTCGAGAGCGGCTCGCATATCGTCGCGAGTGATGATCTGTATGGCGGCACATTCCGATTATTCGACCGAGTCCGCCGTCGTTCAGCAAATCTTGATTTCACCTATGTCGATTTGACTGACGCGAAAGATCTCGAGCGCGCAATCAAATCGAACACGCGCATGGTTTGGATCGAAACGCCGAGCAATCCGCTGCTGAAGCTGATCGATCTTGAAGCGATCGGGAAAATCGCGCGAGAGCGCAATGTTATTTCTGTTTGTGACAACACATTCGCAACCCCGTGG
>JBGPNR010000271.1:0-3448 GCA_041487635.1 Candidatus Udaeobacter sp.
CATCGCGATGTTCGTCGCAAACGTTGTGTGCTTCACGAAGCCGCGCGGCCAGCGCTCTATTGTCTTCCGCGAGCTCCGCGATCATGTCCAAAGGTTCAACGTACTCGGCATCGTTATCGAGCACGCGCTGAGTCCGAGCGATTTGCCCGATCGATCTCAGCGTGAGGCCGCCAATCTTTCGAACTCGCTCAGCGATTGGATCTGTCATCGCGAAAAGCTGGTCGGCGCCCTCGTCGAGGAGCAAATGGTAATCGCGAAAATGCGGGCCGCTCATGTGCCAGTGGAAATTTTTTGTTTTCACATACAGCGCGAACACATCCGCGAGAACGGCGTTCATCGCTGCGGCGATGTCTTTGGTCGCAGCTTGTGTCAGATCGGTTCGCGTCTCCAGCGGCGCATCCCGCCTCTGCAAAAGTTCTATGGTCTTTTTTGAATTAGGTCTTTTCATCGTAATGCTCCATCGGCTTCATGCTTTTCTTATTCGTATTAGTAACTCGCACCTTTTCGTAACCCCATTACGCCTAGCGTCTCGCTGTCGAGGTAGCCAGTAGAGCGCAAGCCGTTGGTGATTTGATAACGCTTGACGGCTTTCTGCATATCAGAGCTCAGCGCACCGTCTGTCTCACCATGGTAATAGCCTTCCCGTGCGAGTCGCTCCTGCGCTGCGGCAACGATCGAATAGTTTGATTGCGATTGATCGCTGTAGCCATTCGGATCGTAGTACGCTTCAGCTTGGTAAACACTGGAATGGTAGTAGCCCTGCGATTGATCGGGATAGCTGTTTTGATCGTAATCCATCTGGCCTTGGTAATCGCCGGAGTCGTAGTAGCCGGGATCGTAATTGTTCGAATAGGGAATATCATACGCAGAGTACGGCGAGCTGTAGCCATAATCCGGGAGGCCATAGCCGTAGTAATCGTCCGGGTAGTCCCAAGGCCACCACGGATAAAATCCCGCACTGAAGATCACCCACGATCCGTTAATGAAGCAGCATCGGTGACCATTCCACCAATGGTCACTGTGACGATCCCAGTCGCGATGCCAATTCCCTGAGCGCTGCCCGAAAACGTGTTTTTGCCAGTCACCACGAAGATGATTGTTCCCATTTCGGAGATTGTTTCCATTCCGAAGATTGTTTGCATTTCGGAGATTGTTTGCATTTCGGAGATTGTTTCCATTCCGGAACTGCATTCCGGTGTTTCGCTGGTTCCACCCGCTTGTGACAGCTGGATTTCTGCGATTCGCGAATGGCGCAATACGATTGCCTTGCGGGATAGTTGCCACCGTGTATGGACCCGAACGCGTGAACGAACCTCGACTCGGAGAAATGTAAGGCCGGCGGTACGAAGATGATGGCGACGAACGCATTCCAAACGATGAATAGCGTTGGCCTGAATAAACCGGTCTACTGCCGTATGCTCGCATCGGCGTCGAGTGGAAGGATGAAAAACCGCCGGACCGCATCGGCGCGTGAGCAGCCGGCGCACCGTGTGCAACTGCGCCTCCATGAAATCCGCCTGCGCCTCCGTGAAAACCTCCTCCACCACGGTGAACGCTTCCGGGATTTGCTTGAGCAATCGTGGCCGCGCTCACAGCAAGGGCGAGCCCGAACAATTTTGTTTTCATGATGTAAGTTTGCTTGGTTGTTGAAACATTTGCTATTCAAATCTAGCGCAAACCTCCCGCGATGAGAAGCGTTTCTCCAGTGATCCATTTGGAATCATCTGAAGCGAAGAATGCTGCCGCGGGCGCGATGTCTTCGGTTTGGCCGACGCGACCGAGCGGCGTCTGCGACTCAAACATTTTCCGCATATCGCCTTCGGTGTAACCGCCAGCTACGGCTCCCTCAGTCACCACCATGCCTGGATTGATGGAGTTCACTCGGATTTTCTTCGGGCCAAGTTCTTTCGCGAGCGTCCGCGTGATCGCGTCCACGGCGCCCTTTGTCGCATTGTAAACCACTGCGGTAGGCGGAGTGAGAGAGCTGGCAAGCGAACCGATGTTAATGATGCTCCCGCCATCGGAATTGAAATGCTTGAGCGCTTCCTGAGTGGCGAGAAGCATGCCAAGAACGTTCACATCGAACATTCTGTGAAACTGTTGCTCGGACACTTCTTCGAGCGGCACAAATTCATAAACGCCGGCGTTGTTGACCAGGATATCGATTTTTCCGAAAGCTTTCTCCGCTTCAGCGAAGAGCCCCTCCACTTCTGCCTTCTTCGCGACATTGCCCCGAACCGCGACCGCTTTCCCGCCGCCCTTACTAATTTCGTCGACCACGCGATCCGCGTCTTGTTTCGCAGAAGCATAGTTAACGACCACGGACGCACCGTGCGCCGCGAGCTCCTTCGCTATGCCCGCGCCGATCCCTTTCGACGCCCCTGTTACTACTGCAACTTTTCCGTTTAGTTTTCCATTTTTCATTTTGCTTCCTTCGTTTTCGTGATTTTACCACGGAAGAGGCTTCCCGAGATGGAAAAACCCACCACTCGGACCGTCATCGGCAAGTGTGGCTAATTGGGCGCTGGTCTTGCCTCCTTCACTGACTTCCATCGGCGCATTGGGCCCGCCCATCTCCGTCTTCACCCATCCAGGATGCGCGGAGTTCACTTTGATTTTGTTGTCGCGCAGTTCGTAGGCGAGATGCACCGTGAACGCATTTAGCGCCGCTTTCGATGCGTCGTAAGCGAAAGTCTTGAACGCGTAAATCGGCGAGTTCGGATCGGAATGCAACGTGAGAGAACTCAGGATACTGGAAACATTCACAATTCGGCCTGCCGGCGCTTTGCGTATGAGCGGCAACAGCTTTTGCGTCAACGCAACGGGCGCAAAGAAATTAGTTTCGAATGTTTCGCGCAGGACTTCCGGCGATACCGCACTGCTCGGGTTTGACGCCCGACCAGTTGGCGGAATTTGGTTCTCCTTCAAGACGCCCGCGTTATTAACCAGAATATCCAGCCGCCCGTACTTTTTTGCGAAGTGATCGTAAGCCTTCTGATGGTCCTGCGATTTGGTAACGTCAAAGCCCAGACTTTCCGCAGCAACACCTTCGTCGCGCAATTTCGCAGCTGCGGCTTCGCCTTTTTTCGCGTCGCGTGATCCGAGAACGACAACGATACCTTGCTTGCCGAGCTCCCGCGCAGTCTCCAAACCAAGGCCGCGATTGGCGCCGGTAACGAACGCAACTTTTCCATTTAGTTTTCCATTTTCCATTTTGTTATGCTTCATTTGTTGTGTTTGAGAAGTTTCATGGTCCCGAAACGCTGTTCCCGCTAGCTCGTCGGCCGCGCTAATCCGAGCGATTGAAGCGTCGCCGCCGTAACTACCCCTGTTACGCTCAGGTCATTGTCCTCTTGATAACGGGCGATAGCCGCCTCGGTTTGGTCACCGAGAACTCCATCGATCGCGCCGCGGTAGTAGCCACGTTTTGCCAGTTGCGACTGCACGG
>JBGPNR010000272.1:0-3438 GCA_041487635.1 Candidatus Udaeobacter sp.
CAGCGATCACATCGATAGAGGAAGCGTAGCGCTGATTCGTCAGGTTCTTGCAATCCAGAAAAACTGAGAATCCGTTGGTCCGTCGAAATCCCGCACGGAAACCAAACAGCACATAGCTATCCGCAAAGAGCGTGTTCGCCTCATCAACTGGATAACGCGAGAGGTTACACTGCAGGTTTGGACCTGCATAAAAGCCACAAGGCATTTCGTAAAGAAGTTGCGCTTCATAGACGTGAATGGGTATTCCCGCGATGCGGTTGTCTCCATAGACAGGATCCCCATCGAAATGAAAATCGTTTAGCGTGTAGCTTTGATCGAAAGACAAACGGTCTCCTGCGCGAGTCCCATGCTTTGAAACCAGGATATCCCGAAGCAATTCAACTTCCAGGCTTGCCTCAACTCCCCAGTGAATCGAGCGGGGGACGTTCGTCGTGCCGATGTCATTCCCGAACCGATCGTTAAGTTCCAGTAATTCATTGCGCAGCCAGGAATGATAAAGCGATAACTCCCACTCAAACCGCGAATACTCTCCGCGAGTTCCGACTTCGATCGTCCAGGCGTGTTGCGGCGACAGCGGCGTGTAAACAACGCTGGAATTCGGACCCTCAGTAAACTCGACCAGATTGTCCAGCGAAGGCGGCTGCAAACTGCGACTGAAATTCACAAATGCCTGTGTCTGGCGATTGATTTCGTAAATCGCGCCCAGCTTGGGATTGAATCCCCAAAAATTTTGACGATTTGATTGATTTCCTGCTTCGTCGGTCAAGAACTCATCCTTGAAATGACGCTCCGCGAAAATCGCCTGCGCTCCGGCGAGGATCGATAATCGCGGTGCGAGATACAACTGGTCCTCGAGATAGGCTGGAACGTTTATCGAACTGCCAATGCTTCGCGCAGTCGTTGCGCCTGGGTGTCCGAAAATATTTTCGTAATTTTGGGTGGGCTCGTCTTCGTATTGCGGGCTCAGACCAATTGTAAGAATATTTCGTCGGCCAAAGAGTTCGTGACGGCTAACGAAATTCAGGTTCCCGCCAAAATTGTCTGAATAAAACTGCTCGATCCCTTTCCGAAAATCCGGCGAAAAGAATCCGCGGTTCTCAAGATCGTGATGGAACCAGTACGCACCGATATCAAGCTCAACCTCTTCAGTTCGAATGCTTAGCTTGTCCGCCAGGCGAACGTTCGATAACTCCTTGTTCCAATCCTGGGCTATCGCGAGGGGATTAGCCTGCGAGGGATCGTCTTCCATTTCTGACTTGGTCAAACCGCCAGGCAGATTCCGATTGGTCCGGTCCAGCGTAAGATAAAATCGATTCTCCACCTGGTCACTAAACTTGTAACCGAGATCGGCAAAAAGGATTTCTGTGTCCTCACGGCTATGCTCTCGAAAGCCCTCGCGCGCTCGGAAACCAATCGCACCAAATTCATCGAACTTCTTTTGGACCGCGCCGCCGCTCATGTCGCCACGGAAGAATCCATAACCCCCCCCTTCAAGCCGGACTTGAAATGGCGCCGCATTGTATCCGGTGAGCGGCACGAGATTGATTGCCCCGCCAAGTGTCAGCGCGCCGTATTTAAACGCATCGGCGCCTCGAAAGACTTCCGCGTGGCTGAGCGCGGCAACATCAAGATCCTCGAGAGTTGCCTCGCCATCCCCCTGGTTGAAGTTCAAGCCGTCCATTAAAAACATCACACCGAGTGGCTCCTCTTCAGACGTGATTCCAGAGCCTCGAATTGAAATCTTGGAAACTTCGGCGCCGTTTTCTGATTGAAGGAAAACGCCTGGGGTTCGTTGCAGCAAATCTTCGAAGTTTGACGCTCGTCCGAGTTCCATATCATCGGTCATCTTGACTGTGAAGGCTCCCGGAACTGCCGTCTTGTGCTTCGCAGATTCCTCGGGTGACGTCGAAGTAAGCGACCCGGTCGCTTCTCCCGTGACTGTCACTTCTTCAGTTTCCGCTGCATTACTTGAAGTGTCGACAGCCTGCGCCTCGGGAATTGCAACGATTGCAACTGCTGTGATGGCAAGAACGCTCAACCTCGCCATGTGGAGTACGACCAAATCGCGCACCGAAAGTTGCTTCACAAACCGCCACCCGTTTCGCTCATAACCAAGCGATTCGTAAAACTTGTGGGCATCTTCTCGGGCAAGCCGTGTGTTCAAAGCGACGCGCCTGATTCCTCTGCGGGCGAAATCTTTCTCTGCAGTCGCAATCAGTGCGCGACCAATTCCGCGGCGGCGCATCGCACTTAATGTCGCGAGGGCAAGAATTCGGCCGCCGGAATCGTTATGCTCATAGCTTGGGCATGTGAGTGTGCCGATCATCCCGCATACTTTGCCATCAAGCACCGCCACAAATGTCCGAAAGCACTGATCGGCAGCGATCCTCTCCATTCGCATCTGCATCTCCGATTTTGTTGTTTCGTACCCGAGCTCGCACATGAGTTGCGCGAGCGTCGCCGCATCGTTCATCTCGGCGACGCGAATCGTAAGATCTAAGAGTCGTTCGTTAGGCAAAATGGCACGCGCTCCAAATACCGCACAAATGAAGGCGTCCGCAATTATGTGGACATCGAATCAGGCGCACCGCCGTTGATTCCGACGAAACCTTCGCGTTCCAAATGCAAAATGATCTCTTGAGCAGCTTCCTCCGGCGACAACTCTCCTGTGTCCACTGTCACTTCGGCGTCGGTCGGCTCTTCATAGGGATCGGATATTCCGGTAAATTCCTTTAGAATCCCGGCGCGGGCTTTCGCGTACAGGCCTTTTCGGTCGCGCTGCTCGCAAACTTCTACCGACGTGGAAAGGTGCACCAGGATGAAGCAGCCAAACGGATCAATCATCGCCCGCACGTCCTTGCGCGTGGCATCGTAGGGCGCAATCGGGGCGCAGATGGCGATACCACCGTTCTTCGTGATTTCAGAGGCAACGTAGCCAATGCGGCGAATGTTTATGTCGCGGTGCTCTTTCGAGAAACCGAGCTCTGAAGAGAGATGTTTCCGCACGAGATCGCCGTCGAGCAGTGTCACCGGCCGGCCACCCATCTCGAGCAGCTTAATCATGAGCACATTGGCGATCGTCGATTTACCCGCACCGGAAAAACCGGTGAAAAATACCGTCATCCCTTGTTTGTGCCGCGGCGCGAAGGTACGCCGGAGCTCGCGCGAGATTTCGGGAAAAGTGAACCAGGCCGGAATCTCGCGGCCATCGTTTAGCCGTTGCCGCAATTGCGTGCCCGAGAGATTGAGCACGCGTGAGCTCGGAGGCACTTCGTTTTCGGGGAAATACTTATCCCTGTCTTCCACATAGACCATCATTTGGAAGGGCACCATCTCGACACCGATCTCCGCTTGATGTTTGCGGAACAGTTCCTGCGCTTCGTACGCTCCGTAGAATGGCTTGCCATCGGCATCGTTGCCTGGCCCCGCGTGATCGCG
>JBGPNR010000273.1:0-3408 GCA_041487635.1 Candidatus Udaeobacter sp.
ATTAGCAACCTTACCAAGTCTCGCTCCACGATTGAATACGGCGCCGAGCGGCCGGGCGAGGTTAAACATTCAGTCGCGAGCATGGATAAGACGCAGGCGGCTGGCTTTAGGCCGGTTTGCGATTTGGCCGGAGGATTGCGCGCAACAATCGAATTTTTCAAGAAAGACAAAGCGGCCATTGAGCAGAGCCGTCACGTATGACCCGATGTCAAAGCCGCTGGGTCAACGTGATCATCATTGCGCTGGTCGTCATCCTGCGTGCGCCTACGCTCTTGCCGTCAATGTACACGAGCGATGAGGGCTATTACGGCACGATCGCAAACGATATCTTGGACGGTGGCGCGGTCTACCATACGGCGGTGGATACCAAACCGCCGGGCATGTATTACATTTATGCAGCCGTTTTCCGCGTGGCTGGCAGGAACAACCTCTTTGCGATTCACCTCCTCGCCATATTTGTCGTCGTGGCCACAGCCCTCGTCTTACGGCGAATCGGTGCGCGAGTGGCGGACGACTGGGCAGGGGCGTGGAGTGGAATTGGCTATGCCGTGTTCGTCCATGCCTTCCGGCCAGATGACACCCTGGGCGCGAACAGCGAGATTTTCGCCTCTCTTTCGCTCGCGTTGAGTGTTCTTGCCTTCCTCCAAGGGCAAAGAAAGCCGGCCTTGGGTTTGATGTTTCTCAGCGGCGCGCTGGTCGGGGTCGCTACGTTGATCCGGCAACCGTCGGCCGTGATCTTGGCAGCAATGCTGGCGTGTCTCGCTTATGGCTGGCTCATTTCGCGCATCCACTCGTTCGCACGGGTCTTTGCAGCAGGCACCGGTATCTTGATTGGATTCATTGCGGTGATTGCGGCACTGGCCTGGTATTACCAGTGGCAGGGAAATCTGCATGATGCGTATCTGTGGGCGTGGGCGTTTGCGATTCGCTATGTCGAGTTCGAAACAACCTTCCTTTATGTTCTGAAACGTCTCGTCACCGTTCATCTTGCTGTGATGCTCGCCTGGGGCTTGCTATGGTATTTTGGTGTTCGGCAAGTGATTGAGACGCTCAGATCTTTTCGACGCAGGAAGGCTGTGCCGACCGAGCAGGTGCTGCTTATTTTGTGGTTGGTTCTCAGTTATCTAGCGATCTTTATTGGATGGCGATTTCCGGGACATTATCATTTGGCAGTACTTCCGCCGCTTTCGGTTCTCGCCGGCTACGCGTTCTCACGCTTTGTCGCGGAACAGCGACGTTCTCCTCAGCCACGCTGGCGATGGATACGAGCATGCATTATTGGTGCGGCCGCTCTGCCGGCGATAGGCTTTCTCACTGTGGCGTTCGCGACGCGGGTGAAGGATCTCGATTTTCTCCCGGTTGTTCAGCACATCGTCAAGGAAACGACCCCGAACGATCGTATCTTTGTCTGGGGAAGTTGCCCGCAGCTCTACAGTTTTTCCGGACGGCGAATGGCGACGCGTTTCGTCAGCTGCACCCATCTGGTTGGCGCCTACGCCGCCCGGCCTCGCGAGGTTAAAGATAGAGCGGAGAGTGTGATTCCGGGGAGTTGGGAGATGTTTCGAAGGGACTGGGAAGCGCATCCCCCAGCGCTTATAGTCGACTTGTCGACGGAGGTTCCGGACTGGGCGACGCATCCTATGACGCGATATCCCGTGCTTCGTGCATACCTTCCCGGATATCGCGTGGAGGCCGTGATCAACGGCGAAACAATTTATCGGCGGCTTTGAGACCGGAATTGAAACAGCGCGCATGACGACAAGGAGGCCAGGCATCTCGGTTGTTTATCCAATGTTCAATGAAGAAGAGAACATCGAGCGCGCAGTCCACTTCGCGGAGGCGGTCCTCACCGATCTGTCGTCTGATTACGAAATCCTCATCGTCAACGACGCCAGCACTGACCGATCAGCAGAACTCGCGGAAGCATTGGCCCGATCAAACCCTTGTGTGAAGGTGTTCCACCACGAACGGAATTTGAAACTGGGAGGCGCGCTTCGCACCGGCTTTAGCAAGGCGACCAAAGAGCTGGTCTTTTACTGTGACTCGGATTTGCCGGTCGATCTCACGGAATTGAACCGAGCGGTGCGCATGATGGAGTTTACAAGGTCCGACATCGTTTCGGCGTTTCGATTTGATCGCACCGCGGAAGGACCTCTCCGCACCCTGTATTCGGTGGTTTACAATTTGCTTATCCGTTTCCTTTTTCCATTGCGGGTAAAGGACATCAATTTCTCCTTCAAACTATTCAAGCGGGAGGTGTTGGATAAGATCGCATTGGAGGCTGAGGGTTCGTTTATTGACGCGGAACTGCTGATCCAGGGCAAGTTGCACGGAGTCAAGATTGTGCAATTCGGCGTAGATTATTTTCCCAGAAATCGCGGCACCTCCACTCTGGCCAGTCCGGACGTGATCTTCAAAATGATCCGGGAACTGGTTAGCTTCCGGATGAAGATGCGACACGAAATCCGCGCAGCTCGGGTTTCCGCGCCTTGAAACAACTGATTATTAACGCGGATGACCTGGGTCTGACGCCCGGAGTCAACCGAGGGATCCTGCGGGCATTTCAAGCTGGAATCGTAACGAGTGCCTCGTTGCTTGTGACGGGGAGTGCATTCGAGGAGGCTGTCACGTTGGCTCGACAGAACCCGGAACTGGATGTTGGCCTCCATTTGGCCCTGGTGGAAGAGCGAGCCGTCCTGGGGCGCGAGGTGCTGCCGACTCTGGTTGATGAGACGGGGCGGCTTCCCAGCACGAGTGGTGAATTTTTCAGACGCGCCTTTCGCAAACGCATCAGCTGGGATGAGGTCGAGCGTGAGATCGCGGCGCAGATCGGCCTTTTTCAGCAGACAGGACTGCGATTTTCCCATCTTAATAGCCACCAACATCTCCACATGTTCCCGCCTGTCTTCCAAATCGTTAGGCGCCTTACCCGCGGGATGGACAATGTTTGGATTCGCAATCCTGCTGGTCCATGGCGAAAAGCGCCGGGTGTCCGAATGGGACGGTGGCTACAACAGCTTGGTTTGAACCTGACCTGTTTGTCGGCTCGACGTTTGCACGGCCCACCCCTGCCGCAAATGCCTGATGGTATGTACGGATTCGAAGTCAGCGGGTGTTTAACTCGCCGCGCGCTCGAACAAATACTTCGGAAAATTCCTGACGGCCTGTATGAATTGATTTGCCATCCCGGCGAAGATGATGCTGAGACGCGGACGCGATACAGCCATTGGGGCTATCGGTGGGCCGAGGAACTGGAGGCTCTGACCGCGCCCGAAACGCGGGTGGTTCTGAAGGAACAGGGAATTGCACTGACCTCGTTCGTGCGGTCGACCGGAAACCGCTGCAATGCAGTCTTTACGTGACGGACCGTTGCAATCTCGATTGTGCCTATTGCACCGAGTACGACAA
>JBGPNR010000274.1:0-3325 GCA_041487635.1 Candidatus Udaeobacter sp.
AATGCCGCCCATGTCCCCAGCCCCATGAATGGCGGCATGGTCCATCCGTCCACAACGATCTTCACGTCGTTGCGCGGGAAAGTGACTTTATAAACGCCATCCTTTTCGTTCATCTTTCCCTTGAGGCCGGTCAATTCGTCGATACGTGCCGTATTGAGATCGGCTGCTAAGGATGCGCAAATCGAGACGGCGAAGACTAACGCCGCGACAACAATTTGTTTCATAGCTGTATTTGGAGAGCAAACGTGCCGCAAATGTAAAGTCAAATTGTAATTGCAATACGTCTTTCATTTGGAAAGGATAAAAGCAGTGCAACCGACTTCGTGGCTTTTGTTGCTGTTCAGTTTGCCCACAAATCGCAACACGGAGCGCGTGGCTGTTTGGCGGCGTCTGAAGAAGATGGGCGCAGTGCAGATCAAGACATCGACGTATCTCGTGCCCGATCAGCCCGCGCAATACGAGCAGTTTCAATGGCTGGCACAGCAGATCCGCGATTACGGAGGTGATTCGACGCTTGTTCGGGCGCAGGAAATCGAGGGTCTAACCAAAGAGAAGGTGATCGCGATGTTTAATGACGTCCGCGCCAAAGATTATGCTGAGCTGCGAAAATCGCTTCAGGGTTTCATCGGACGGCGCAAGAAAATGGACGCGGAAACGGCAGCGGCGGAACTGGAACGCTTCACGCGACAATTGCGGGAAATTCGCCAGATCGATTTCTTCGACAGTGCACGCGGTCACGATGTTGCGATGCTGCTCCGCCGCGCCGAAGGTCGCAGTCGCGCGCGACAAGTCGCACTGCTCGATGCAAAGCAATACCAGGGCAAAACCTGGCTGACGCGCCCACGCCCGGAGATCGACCGAGTTGGATCGGCGTGGTTGATCTCGAAGTTCATTGACCGAAGGCCGAAGTTTGTATTCGCGCCAACCGCAGACGCTCAGCCTAACGCGATCCCGTTTGACATGCTTGATGCCGAGTTCTCGCACCATGGCAACGACTGCACTTTCGAGACGCTCATCAGGCGTTTTGCGATTTCTGACAAAGCAGTAGCGAAGATTGGGGAGATGATCCACGACGCAGATCTGGACGACGCCAAATTCCAGCGGGTCGAAGCGGTCGGGGTTGATCGTGTCCTGAAAGGTTGGGCAAAGGAAGGATTGCCCGACAAAGAAATCCTGCGGAGGGGCTTCGAATGCTTCGACGCGCTCTACGCATTCTTGCAGCGCCGATGAATCGTGAATCGAAAATCGGAGCGGGAGATCAACAGAGTTATTCCGCGGACGATCAGATGCCGTCATGGCGCGAAGTGTTTCTGTATTTTCTCTTTCTCGGCTTCGTTAACATCGGCGGACCGGTCGCGCAGATCACGATGATGTTCAATCACATGGTCGAAAAGCGCCATTGGCTATCGAAGGACCGGTTTGTCAAAATTATGGCTTTCTGCCACATGCTTCCTGGCCCTGAGGCACTGCAACTTGCGATCTATGTCGGGTATTTGAAAAGAAAGGTTTGGGGCGGCATCCTGGCCGGCCTGACTTTCATTCTGCCGGGGGCAGTAGTGATGATCGTTTTGAGCTGGTTGTACGTTAAATACGGCCAACTGCCGCAGGTCATGGACGCGCTCTATGTTCTTAAACCTGCCGTCCTCGGAATCATCGCCGCTGGCATCATCAAACTCGGTGGTGCTGCCATTCGGAATTTCTTTCTGGCAGTCCTGCTCGTAGGCGCG
The DNA here is from genome assembly GCA_041487635.1 of Candidatus Udaeobacter sp. Taxonomy (GTDB): domain Bacteria; phylum Verrucomicrobiota; class Verrucomicrobiia; order Chthoniobacterales; family UBA10450; genus Udaeobacter. Next base: position 1,728 of record JBGPNR010000274.1, read on the forward strand.
TTCGTAGGAATGCGATTCGCTGGAGTTAACTTTCTCCTGATTCTTTTGATAGCCGGCGTTTTGAATCTAATTGTTGATCAAGGCTGGCCACTGCTCAAAAAAACTGCGCCGACGTTGCCGGCAATGATTGGCGGAATTGGTCTGTTGGTTCCTTTAGGCGATTCGCGATTATTTCAAGTTGCCTGGCTCTTTCTCAAGACGGGACTACTGAGTTTTGGCGGCGCCTACGCGTCGCTTGTTTTCGTGCAGCGCGGCGCAGTTGCACAATATCATTGGCTTTCAGATGGCCAGTTGTTGGATGGCGTTGCTCTTAGTGTCGCAACGCCCGGCCCCTTCATGCTGTTCACCGCATTTGTCGGATATATCGCGAGTGGAATCAGCGGAGCGATCGTGGCTACGTTCTTTGTCTTTTTGCCGTCGTTTATTTTCGTGATTGCCGGCGTGCATTACGTCGAGAAGGTTCGTGAGAATCGCAAGATTCAGGCGTTCCTCGCAGGCGTGAGCGCCGCAGTTGTCGGTATCATCGCAGTCGTGTCGCTCGATCTGATTCCCCAAGCAATCGTTGACTGGCCCACGATCGGTATCACGGTGGCTGCTTTTCTTCTGATCGCGTTTCTGAAGCGGGACGTTGCTCTGGTGGCTCTTGGAGCAATGCTCGGCGGAATCATTTACTCGACCGTTCGTGCGCTCGCCTGACTGTAGCTGGGATCGGTGATCCCGGCGCCTTGTACGTGTTCTTGCTCTGCGAATCGCCGGAGTCACCGACTCCGGCTACAAAGCCGCGGATGCGCGAGCGCGGCGAAGACGTCGTTAGGAACACTGACGCTTCGCCGCGCTTGAATTAACATCGCGTTGAGCCGCCTTCGCACGCTACGGCGTGCCAGGCGATAACGCGATTCACCTGGCGATTAGTATTTCTCGCCTTTTTCTTTGTGCTCTTTGGCTTCGTTGTGTTTGCTCAGCACTTTGCCGTTCGCATCCATTTCCACGCCGATCTGCTTGCCATTCTTCTCGATGACGGCTTCAAAGTTGGCGCCCTCTTTTTCCCAGCGAACAATCGTTCCGCCTTTTGCTTCTGCCTGGGCAGCTTGCTGGACCGCCGCAGGGACATCAGAACTGTTGATGGTTTGTTCTTCGTGTTTTTCTTCCTTCGCTTGTGCAGTCACGCCGAATGCCAGGCCGGCGCTTATCGCTGCTACTGTGATTAGGTTCTTCGTTTTCATGTCTGTTAAGTTTTGACTGTCAGTTTCAAGTATTGTCGAAACTGAGGCCTCAATGGCGTGGAGAAACTGCAAAAAAGCCGAAATCCTGAACCGATCAGCGCCGTATGTCAGGCAGAGCCCGATAAACGCGCGCACTCCGTTTCGTAATCTTCGATCAACTTTACGATTTTGGATTCAAAGGCGTCCTGCGCCGCATAGACCGCTCCGATTGCTTCAGCGAAAGCCTTTTGCTTCAGCTCTTCTTCGATCGTTAAGCTGAGCTCGGCGAGCTTTTCAATGTTCGCCCGAGAGTGAAACTCCAGGTCTTTAAGATTGGAAAGTACGGCGAGCGATTTTTCTAATTTGCCTGAATCTGGTGGTTGCGCCGGCTTTTCG
>JBGPNR010000275.1:0-3311 GCA_041487635.1 Candidatus Udaeobacter sp.
GACCGCAAATTCAGCAGCTAAACCTCTCCCCAGAGAAGCTAGGTGACTTCGATACGCTGCTAGAGAGGCTTCAAGCGGAGGTTGCGGCATCGAACGGCGTTACTAGTTGGATGGCCGTCGTCGGCGCTTGGGCTCAAAAGCCAACCACGCCAGTCGCTCGCTGTGGTGCCACCGATTAGCCTTTCGCGAGCACTCGTACCCTCCTTGGCAGGAGGAAGACGAGTATCGCTGAAACGAACAAGAAAACTCCGGCAAGAGCCAGCCCTGCGTGGAGGGTCCCCGTTCTCATCGCAATTGCCCCAATGGCGTACGGCCCAACAAGGCCGCCGAGGTTGCCGACGGAATTAATTAAGGCGATGCCGGCTGCCGCCGAGAATCCTGTCAGAAACTCGCTCGGCAACGTCCAAAATGGTCCCATACAGCCGTAAATACCGATCGCTAGGAAAGACAACAGCACGAGGGTAAGGAATGCTGAATGAGCTGCACCTAACAGCACCAGAGCCGCCCCTCCTGCAAGGACTGGAATTGCTACATGATATCTGCGCTCCTCAGTGCGGTCAGAGCTATGGCAGATAAAGATCATCCCTGCGAGGCCTACCAGGTAGGGAATCGGCAGCAAGAGTCCGACCATACTATTGGAATAAAGACTGGAGAGTGACTTCACCAGTTGCGGCGCCCACGAGATAAACGCATACAAACCGATCATCATCCCAAAGTAAATCAAGATCAGATACCACACGCGACCGCTTGCCAAGGCTTGGAGCGCTGAGTATCGGCGATGCTCCAATTTTTGTTGTTCTTCGCGTCCCAGTTCCGCTCGAATCCATTCCTTCTCATCGGCGGCGAGGAACTTTGCTTCTCCGGGGCGGTTGGGGAGCAGAAAGTAGGTGAGGAAGCCGAAGACTATGGCGGGGATTCCCTCCAAGATCAGGAGCCAGCGCCAACTGCTGATGCCGAGCCAGTGCACATGATCCAGAATGAAACCCGAAAGCGGGGCCCCAAGGATGTTAGTAACAGGGTTGGCCGCTATTAAAAGCGCAAGGGCGCGCGCCTGTTCGCGTTGGGGAAACCAGTAGGTCAGGTACAAGGCCATTCCGGGGAAATAACCTGCTTCAGCCAGGCCCAGAAGAAAGCGAACGATGTAGAGCTGATGGACAGTGTGCACGAAGCCCGTCAACGTGGCTACGATTCCCCAAGTAATTAAAATGCGCGCAATCCATATGCGAGCTCCGATTTTGTGCAGCAACAGATTGCTCGGGATTTCAAAGATGAAGTAGCCGAAGAAGAAAATCCCAAAGACCAATCCGTACTGCTGGCTGGTGATGGCCAGCTCTTTGTTCATCGTCAACGCCGCAAACCCAATGTTGAAGCGATCGAGAAGGGCAACGATGAAAAGCAGGAAGACAAAAGGGAGAATCCTGATCCGCACTTTCCGCATCGTTCTGGCCTCGATGGATACCGTAGTGGTGCCTATTTCGTCCCTCATGATCAACTTGGCGTGAGTCGAGCAGGTGGATTCTAACGCGTCTTGCGCAGCCTAGTCGAGGGCGACGAATGGATGCGGCAAATACGCTGGACAACATTGCAATTGCCCTGCTGGCGTTGCGTTACGCTCTCGATGTCGCAAATTGGTAAACTAATAGCGCGGCGGCGATGTCTTCGATTGCCATTCCTAAGGACTTGAAAATGGTCGTTTCATTTGCGCGCGGTGGAACTTTAGCGGCCAGCGCTTCGCCGAGCTCTGCGTAAATTTTTGCTTCGGAAAGAATCGCGTCGCCGGATTCTTTCAACGCGCCTTCGCGTGAGTCGACAAACACGACGTTGCCCATCGCTTCGTCATCCAATTCGCGCCAATCCGGCCGACATGCGCCGATTGCATTCACGTGGCTACCGGGTTTTAGCCAAGCACCTTTCAAGACTGGTGTCTTCGAATTCGTTGTGGTCACAATCACATCTGCGCCGCGCACTGCGTCTTTTGCTGACATTGCTTTCCCGCCAATTTCTTTCGCGAATCGTTCAGCATGCTCCCTGGTAGGGCTCCACACGCGGATTTCTTCGAATTGTCTAACCAGTCGTAGCGCTTCCACATGACTGTGCGCCTGCACTCCGCTGCCGAGGATCGCGAGAATTTTCGCATCAGGCAAAGCGAGAAGTTTTGTCGCCGCCGCTGAGACTGCTGCCGTCCTCATCTCGGTGATCAGTCGTCCATCCATTATTGCCAGCGGCGTTCCAGTCTGCGGATCGACAAGGAAAATCGTGGCCATGTGTGTCGGGATTCCGCGCTCCACATTGGATGGATAGAACGTCACCGCTTTTAATCCGAGCCCGTCAGGAGTAAGCGCCGGCATCAGACCCAGGAATCCACCAGGCGGATCGACATTGATCACCGAGCGAACGGGCTGGGTCACTTTCCCAGAGGAAAACTCGATCAAGGCTTTTTCCATTGCGGGAATTAATTCCGCCATCTGCAAATGCTCGCGGACTTCGTTTTCGTTGAGAAAAAGCGGCTGCTTAACCACGAATGAACACTAATGCACACTAATGACGGGAACCAAATTCATGTCTATTCGTGTGCATTAGTGGTTACGAATCCTTATCCGTGCTATGCGCGTAATCCGTGGTTCCTTGTAGTTTGGAATTGCAATGCCTGAGGAACTGCAAACTCGCTGCATGATTGTAGGCGACGGACCGGCGGGCATGATGGTTGGCTATTTGCTCGCGCGGGCCGGCGTGCAAGTGGCAGTGCTCGAGAAGCACGCCGATTTCAACCGCGATTTCCGAGGCGACACCATTCATTCGTCCACGCTCGAGCTGATGTACGAACTCGGCTTGCTTGATGAATTCCTGAAGCAGCCTCATCAGGAAGTGCGAGAGCTGCGCGCCGTGGTCAACGGGCAGGTTGTGCCTATCGCTGATTTCACCAGGCTTCCCACGCGTTGCAAATTCATCGCGTTTATGCCGCAGTGGGACTTTCTCAATTTCATCTCCACCCACGCAAAAGTATTTCCAAATTTCCAACTGCACATGCAAACCGAGGTCGTCGATCTGCTGATAGAGAACGATCGGGTGGTCGGTGTCCGTGCAAAAACGCCGCTTGGCGAAATGGACGTGCATGCAGACCTCGTCATCGGTGCGGACGGACGACATTCGGTTACGCATACACGCGCGGGTTTTAAGCAATGCGAGTTCGGCGTGCCGATTGATGTGCTCTGGATGCGTATCTCAAAGAAGAAGGATGACCCGGAACAATCGTTCGGCTTTTTTCAGCATGGCAAGCTGCTCGTTATGCTGGACCGCGGCGATTATTGGCA
>JBGPNR010000276.1:0-3299 GCA_041487635.1 Candidatus Udaeobacter sp.
AAGCAATCGGGGTCGCGTCTTAAAAACATTTGACATTGCGCCCCGCGCGCGTCCGTCTTGGACAGCGCGTACTGCTCTTCAGCGCGAGCTCGGCAAAAAACCGAACCGGCAACGCCATCAAAACCGACTCCTAGAAGAACCCGAGGACGGTCTGTTCCTCAACGTACACAAGATTAGGGTCGACTCTGACAATAAGCGGTGAGCGCAATGTGCCGAAATAGCTTTAACTCAATCCAGAAAGATAAAATAAAATGAATACATCGAACAAAGTAATAACATGGAATCCGCTAAGAGAGATCGACGAAGCACAAAATCGCTTAAGTCGATTCTTCTTGGGCGGCTTTCCCAACAGAATGGGCAGTGGCGAGATCCCCAGCCTGGCGGTCGCAGATTGGTCACCGGAGGTTGATATCAGCGAGGATGATCACGGGTATCTCCTTAAAGCTGACCTGCCTGAAATGAAGAAGGATGACGTTAGGGTAACAGTGGAAGACGGCATTCTTAGCGTTTCCGGAGAACGCAAAACCGAGAAGGAAGATCTCAAAAAGAAATTCCATCGCATCGAGCGATGCTATGGCACTTTCCGACGCAGCTTCACGTTGCCTGAAGATGCCGATAGCACGAAAGTCACGGCGGAGTTCCGCGACGGTGTGCTGAAAGTGCACCTCCCGACGACACCGGTAGCAAAATCAAAAGCTACTCAAGTTAAAGTGGCGTAATGCTCTAACACTGACGGCGAGCGTGCGGAAGGTTCCGCGCGTTCGCTCTGGTGTAAACGTTGCGCCGTCCCGCGCACACTATGAGCCTTCACCCAGCCATTGGCATGGCTGACGAAATCCACTCTTACATCCAACTCCAGCAACAGATGCACGACACCTTGCGCGTTCAGCATCCCGAATGGGTTGAGCCGAACGGCAATTCCCCCACCTGTGACTCGTATGGGTCACGCCTCGCCGAACTGCTCGGCTTTTCTTCCGGACGAACAGCGGGTGTTGGTGCCGGTTGACTTATACCGAGCGGCGCAGCTTCGGAAGCGATTCGCGAAATTGAGTGGGAGAACGGCCGACAATTCGCTTAAACTCGCGATTGAAGTTCGTCATGGATTGAAATCCGCATGCGAAGGCAGCTTCGCTGATTCGCGAATTGGGATTGAGCAAAAGAGCCTTCGATTTCTCCACTCGAACTCTTGAGAGGTAGTCGGTGAAATTTATCCCAGTCGCTTTCTTGAACATCTTGCAAAAGTAATGCCTGCTGATGTTAGCCACGCGGGCGATCCGTCCGAGCGACAGCGGCTCCGCTTGATGGGCCTCGATAAATTGTCGCGCTCGCGTCATATTGGTGGACTCATTGTTTGCGCGCCGTACGACCAGTTGATTCGACAAGATCGAAAGGTGTTGCGCAAAAAGACTCAGGAGCCGCAACATCGCGCGGTACCGGACAGGCGATAAAACGCATGACCGGAAATAGGCCCGCTCAAGTTGCTTCCAATCCGTCTTGTAGCCCCATGCGCGGAGCTGCCGCGTGATGCTCGCGAAGTGTTTCTTTGTCGGATTCTTCAGCATTACTTCGCCCGTCTCGAGAAAACCGAGAATATGGTCACCTACATACACTGGCACCGCACTTTCTGAGAGTCCCGCAAACCAGGTGGCGGTGCGCGTGTTCGAGGCCAGTTCTTGTGACACATCGGTTTGGGCCCTTAGGCATGCGGCACGGGCCTGGTTGAAACGAGCCAGAATCGCCGCGAATGAATCGTGATCGGTTTTGCCATGGTGTGAAGGCGACCACGAATCGTGTGCCCGAATATTAAGCGGTAAACCTACCGCTTCGCTGAAAGCCTGTTCGTAATCTTTGAAAATCTGAGAACGCGACAGATGTAGCAGCACTTCCTGATCAGAGGATCGGGCTGTCGCGCCCCGTCCACGGGTGTTGCGGATCAGGCCTCTTCTTTTTGAGCGTGTAATTGGCATCAATTATTTTTCGACACCGGGTTATCAACGGGGATTGCAGCTTCCACAGCCGGAGCGCTCTCTCCTTTAGCGACACTCTTGCGCTCCGTTAAACTAGCCGCGGTCATATCGAGGCGTTCGTAATCCGAGCTACATTGGCAGCCCGCAGCACGCCGCATGCGATTAGAGCTTTGGTCGTGTCTTCCACAGTTAACAGGTGCTTGCGCACGATGGGATGAATTGCGTATGCGACTTCAGCATCTCGCATTATTTCGCGGACTTGGTTTAGATGCATGTGCCGTTAATCTTGGTGGCAGAATGCCTTCAGCGTGCGTCGCGCCGTACCGGTTGTGACGTCTTCCTTCGATTCATCACACAGTAACTGTTGAAGTTCTGTCAACTTCAGCGCCCGTTGTCCTGATGAAGTCGTGGTACGATGAATAAGTCGCCAAAGGTCAACTGCCGCCGAACATCTGGCCCCCGCTTGCGCGCCGCAGCGCGAAACTTCTTGAAAAGCGCCGCACGACTTTTTGAAGTTTTATGTTGCGCGTAGTAGAGCGCGCAGTTCCGAGTCAATGTTGGTTCCATGGTAATTCTCCGTTTATTTGCGCTGGCGGCGGATTGACGCTGGCGTTGATGTCTGAGCAATTCGTATCGAGGCGCGTGATATAAGCATCCAGGAAGGCCACGAAACCTATCCCTGAGACGGCAGTGTCGCCCGACAAGTTGTCGAGCAATTTTTCAAGCTCATCTTTATGAGCAGCGATAGCATTCATGATGCTGTTTTGTGTGCAGAGAGAAGGGGCCGCACATCTGCGCGATCGATTGACGCTGCGATTGTTAAGGAGCCAGCATACGGGTGCCACTGCCGATTAGCTAATGGTATTTACCGCCCACGCGTTCATTAATCGCTCGCGCTTTTCCGAGCACGTCGCTTATTGAGCCGGCGGATCCGTCTGGCCGTCTATTCTGTAAAATACTTCGCGGCGAGGGATTGCGCGCCACTACCTAACACACTGGCCGCTGCTTTGCTACCCAGCAGTTTTCGCAACAAAGATTTCGCTTCGTTTTTCTGCTGCTCCGACACATCGGCTTGATTGATCGCGGCGATCACTTTCTCCAGTGCCTCCGTAATCATCTGCTGCTGCGGAGTTCCCCCGGCAATCGGTGCTTGTTCCCGCTTAGAAACGGTGGGCCGTCCGCTCTCATCGATAGATATCCGGAGCGGGGCCGAGACGTTACCTTCGAGTACTTCGACACCGAAGTCGTTTATCTTGGCAAACCCGGACAACAGGCCCATCCCGCTTTTATCTTCGAGCGGGGTCCAGTCGATGAGGCGATACTCCGAAAGCT